>JANOJJ010000716.1:0-2042 GCA_031408155.1 Rubrivivax sp. | reverse complement strand
ATCGCGCGGCCCATCGGGGCCTGGATCTCGCCGCCGTCGTTCAGGGCCAGCGCCAGCGGCAGCATGCCGAAGACCATCGCTGCGGTGGTCATGATGATCGGCCGCATGCGGATCAGCCCGGCCTGCAGCAGCGCGTCGGCGGTGCTCGCACCGCCCTTGCGCGCATGGTTGGCAAAGTCCACCAGCAGGATCGCGTTCTTCGTCACCAGGCCCATCAGCATCACCAGGCCAATCATGCTGAAGACGTTGAGCGTGCTGCGCCAGAGCAGCAGCGCCAGCATCACGCCGATCAACGCCAGCGGCAGGCTGGCCATGATGGCGATGGGTTGCAGGAAGCTGCCGAACTGGCTGGCCAGCACGATGTAGATGAAGATCACCGCCAGCGCCATCGCCGCCAGCAGGCCGCCGAAGGCCTCGGCCTGTTGCTGCATCTGGCCACCGACGTCGAAGCTGTAGCCCGGCGGCAGGGTCGTCTCCTTGATCAGCTTTTGCACGTCGTCGCCAACGTCGCCGGGGCTGCGGTCCTTGACGCCGGCAAACACCGCCTCGCGGCGCTGCAGATTCTGCCGGCGGATGATCTCGGGGTTGAACACCGGGCTGATGTCGGCCACGCTGTCGAGCGCGATCGGCGTGCCGTCCTTCGCAAAGGCCACCGGCAGTCCGCGCAACTGGTCCAGTCGTTCGCGTTGGGTCTGGTTCAGGCGCAGCACGACGTCGACCTGGTCACCGTCAGGTGTGGTCCAGGTGGTCGCCGTCTCGCCGTTGACGTAGGCGCGCAGGCTCGAGGCCAGCTGCGGCGCGGTCAGGCCGAGTTCGCGCACCGCCGCTGGCTTCAGCCGCACGGCATAGGCCGGCAAGCCGGCCTTGACCGAGCTTTCGACATCCACCGCACCGCGGATCTTCTTCACCTTCTCGGCAAACTCGTCGGCTACGCGGGCCAGGCCTTCGGGGTCGCTGCCGAGGATGGCCACGTAGATCGGTCGATCGAAGCCGAGCGAGGCGTCGGTGCCCGGCACCTTGGCGATAGCCTCGCGGATCGCATCCTCGACCTGCTTCTGGCTGCGTGAACGCTCCTTGCGGGGATGCAGCACGATGTTCAGCCAGGCCTGGTTGCGCTGGCCGGCACCGCCGATCCAGGTCGAAATGGTCTGTACCTCGGCCATGTCGAGCACGATCTGCTCGATCTGCTGCACCTTGGCGCTGGTGCGCTCCAGGCTCGCACCCACCGGCAGCCGAAGCTGCAGCTGGGTGTAGCTCTGGTCGGTCTGCGGCACGAACTCGGTGCCGACCAGCGGCGCCAGGCCGACGGCGGCGGCAAAGCTGCCCGCACCGACGGCCAGCACGACGCCGCGTGGCGTCAATGTGGCCCAGCGCCAGCGGCGCGCGCTAGCCTTGTCGCGCACGCCGTCGGCAGCGAAGGCATGGCCATAAGCGGGCAGCGGCGGGAACAGCACCCGGACGCGCCGACCGCTGAAGGCCCAGCGGATCAGGCGCTCGTAAACGGCATGCATGCCGTCCAGCGCGCGGTCGGTGGCACGGATCGCGTGACCCAATCCCCACACCGCATTCAGTCGCGCCGAAGGTGGATCCTTCCAGATGCTCGACAGCATGGGGTCGAGCGTGAAGCTGACGAACAGGCTGACCAGCACCGCCACCACCACCGTGATGCCGAAGGGATAGAAGAACTTGCCGATGATGCCGCCCATGAAGGCCACCGGCGCGAACACGGCGACGATGGCGAAGGTGGTGGCCATCACCGCCAGGCCGATCTCGTCGGTGCCTTCGCGGGCGGCGCTGACATGGTCCTTGCCCATGCCCACGTGGCGCACGATGTTCTCGCGCACCACGATGGCGTCGTCGATCAGCAAGCCGATGCACAGCGACAGCGCCATCATCGTCATGAAGTTGAGCGTGAAGCCGAAGGCATAGACGGCGATGAAGCTGCTGATGACGGCGATGGGCAGCGTCAGGCCCGTGATGATGGTGCTGCGCCAGCTGTGCAGGAACAGGAAGACGATGGCCACCGTCAGCAGCGCGCCTTC
>JANOJJ010000714.1:0-16545 GCA_031408155.1 Rubrivivax sp. | reverse complement strand
GTGGCGCAGACGCTGCTGGTGGCGTTGACGGTGAGCTACGAGGCGTCGCGCAGCCAGGACGAGATCGACGCCATCGCTGCCGAAGCCGCGGTGCAGCTGCGGCGCGACCTGCTGCAGGCCACGCAGCAACTGCAGGCCTTGTCGTGGTCGAGCTCGGCGGCCGCCGACTGGCCGGCCGCGGCGCTGCTCCTGATGCGCACCCGGCCCGAGCTGTTGCGGGTGGAGCGGCGCGAACAGGATCTGCAGGTCACGGCCAGCGCCGACGCGCCGGGCCGCCAGCCGCTGTTTTCTCAGATGCCGCGGCGCGACCTCGGCGTCGACACCGAGGTCACCTGCCTGTCGGCGCGGCGCCAGGCAGCGCCGCTGTTCTCGCGCAGCTACTTCGTGCCGCAGGCCGACGGCAAGGGCCTGGAAGTGCTGGACCTGTGCATCCCGGTGCTGCTTTCGGGCCGCGACGATGGTTTCATCGTCGGCAGCTTCGGCCTGCCGCAGCTGCTCGACGGGTTGATGACGCCGCAGCAGGCACGGCGTACCGAAATCTCGGTGGTCGAGGGCGACGGTGCCCGCCTGGCGCGCGCCGGTGTGCCGCGCGGAGCGGGCGTCTTCGTTGCCGAGCGGCTGGTCGACCTGCCCGGCACCTCGCTGCGCCTGCGCCTGGACAGCGCCGCCGGTCGGCCGAGCCTGATCCCCAACCTGATGATGGCGCTGGTGCTTGGCCTGTCGATCGCGCTCTTCGGCGTCGTGCTGCTGCTGGCTCGCGACGTGCGCCGCCGCGCCCAGACCGAGCGCGCGCTGGCCGAGGCGCTGACGCTGCGCAAGGCGATGGAGGACTCGCTGATCACGGGCTTGCGCGCACGCAACCTCGACGGCGAGGTCACCTATGCCAACCCGGCCTTCTGCGCGATGGTGGGCTACACGCTGCAGGAGATGCAATCGCCGCTGCCACCGTACTGGCCGCCCGAGTTCGTCGAGCCCTACCTGCGGCGCCAGGACGCGCGCCGCGGGACTTTGCTGTCCGAGCGCCAGCGCGAGGGCTTCGAGACGGTCTTCAGGCGCAAGAACGGCGAGCGCTTTCCGGTCATGATCTACGAGGCCCCGCTGCTCGACAGCCTGGGTCGCCACAGCGGCTGGATGAGCACCGTGCTCGACGTCAGCGCGCAGCGCCGCGTCGAAGAGCTGTCGCGCCAGCAGCAGGACCGGCTGCAGGCCAGCGCGCGGCTGGCCACGGTCGGCGAGATGGCCTCGCTGATGAGCCACGAGCTGAACCAGCCGCTGGCAGCGATTGCCAGCTACGCCAGCGGTTCGCTGAACCTGCTCGACGAGCCTCGGCGGCCGAACGATGAGCAGGCCGACGCCGGTGCAATGACGGCCCTGCTGCGCCAAGCGCTGGAGCGCATCGCCGAACAGGCCGAGCGTGCCGGCCGCATCATCAAGAGCGTGCACAGCTTCGTGCGCCGGCGCGAGCAGCAACGCGAGGCGATCGGTACCGACCTGCTGATCGACGGCGTGCTGCCGCTGGTGCGGCTGCAGGCGCGCAAGAGCGGTACCCGGGTCGAGGTCGACCTGCCCGCGCGCGCGCCGCGGGTGGTGTGCGACCGCACCATGATTGAGCAGGTGCTGATCAATCTCACCCGCAACGGCATCCAGGCGATGGAGACCGACAGTGCGCTGGACGACCGCGTGCTGACGCTGCGCGTGCGCCAGACGCATCCGCAGTGGGTGACCTTCAGCATCATCGACCGCGGCCCCGGCATCGCATCCGAAGTGGCGGCACGGTTGTTCACGCCCTTCTATACGACCCGCGCCGAAGGCATGGGACTGGGCCTGAGTCTGTGCCGCACGGTGATCGAACAGCATGGTGGTGCGCTCGACTTCAGCGCCGCGGGCGCGCGCGGCACCGAGTTCCGCTTCACCCTGCCGGCGCCCCGGCAGGCAGAATCGAGCTCGCCTGCAGCCCTTGCGCCTTGACCGCCTCCCCGTCGGGCAGACTAGGTCGCCGGGGGGAGTCGCCCGAGACCCACCTCATGAGCCTGACCCTCGACCCTTTGCTCGGACTGCCCGTCGTCTACCTGGTCGACGACGAAGACGTGGTGCGCGACGCGCTGGCCTGGCTGCTGCGTTCGCGCCGCTTGCTGTCCGAAGGCTTTGCCAGCGCCGACGCCTTCGAAGCCTGGCTGGCGCCACGGCTGGCCGCTGGTGCCTCGCCCTGGCCCGGGTCACCGGCCTGCCTGGTACTGGACGTTCGCATGCCCGGCACCAGCGGCCTGGTGCTGTTCGAACGGCTGGCCGAACGCGGCCTGCTGCCGGTGTTGCCGATCCTCTTCCTGACCGGGCATGGCGACGTACCCACGGCGGTGGCCGCGGTCAAGCGCGGCGCGTTCGACTTCGTCGAGAAGCCGTTCTCCAACAACACCCTGGTCGACCGCATTGAACAAGCCCTGATGCTCTGCGCCCAGGCCCTGCTGCAGCGGCGCGACCGCCACGCCGCGGCACGTGCGCTGGCCGAGCTGACCGAGCGCGAGCGCGAGGTGATGACGCTGGTGATCGCCGGCCGGCCGAACAAGCTGATCGCCGACGAGCTGTCGATCAGCGTGCGCACGGTGGAAGTGCACCGTTCGCGCGTGTTCGACAAGATGAACGTCAAGTCCGCGGTCGAGCTGGCCAACAAGCTGCGCGACAGCAGGCCCTGAAGCGATGGGCGAATTCGAACTGATCGAGCGCCACTTCGTGCGGCCGATGAAGCGTGCCGCACTGGGGCCGGGCGATGACTGCGCGCTGTTGCGCGTGGCCGACGGCCAGCAGCAGCTCGCGGTGTCGAGCGACATGTTGGTCGAAGGCCGGCATTTCCTGTCCACCGTGGCGCCCGGGCGACTGGGCCACAAGGCGCTGGCCGTCAACCTGAGCGACCTGGCCGCCTGTGGTGCCGAGCCACTGGCCTTCACGCTTGCGCTGGCTTTGCCGCGCGCCGACGAGTCTTTCGTTGCCGCGCTGGCGCAGGGCCTGTTCGCGCTGGCCGACCAGCACGACATCGAGTTGATCGGCGGCGACACCACCGCCGGGCCGCTGAACCTGTGCATCACCGTGCTCGGCCAGGTCCCGCCGGGCCAGGCCCTGCTGCGCAGCGGCGCGCGCGCGGGCGATGGCCTGTGGGTCAGCGGCCGGCTGGGCGACGCGCGGCTGGCGCTGGAGGTCTTTCGAGGCCAGGTGGCACTGGCGGGCGACGCCTTCGAGCAGGTGCGCCTGGCGATGGAATGCCCCGCGCCCCGGGTGGCGTTGGGGCTGGCGCTGCGCGGCCTGGCGAGCAGCGCGATCGACCTCAGCGACGGCCTGCTCGGCGACCTCGGTCATGTGCTGCGCCGCTCGGGCGTAGGCGCACGGCTGGAGCTGCCCGCGCTGCCGCGCAGCGCGCTGCTGGCCTCGATGCCGCGCGCGCTGCAGCACGAATGCCTGCTGCGCGGCGGCGACGACTACGAATTGCTGTTCACCGCGCCGGCCGAACGCGAGGCCGAGGTGCACGCCGCCGCGCAGCGCGCCGGCGTGGCGGTCAGCCGCATCGGACACATCGTGGCCAAGCCCGGGCTGGTGGTGCAGGACGAAGCCGGGCAGGCGCAGCCGATGGACGCGCGCGGCTTCGATCACTTCGCATGACCGCGCCGAGCACCGCCTCGCGACCCGCCAGCGGCCGCTTCCTGGTCGGCAGCCCGGCACACTGGATCGCGCTCGCCTTCGGCATCGGCCTGACGCCGCGGGCCCCGGGCACGGCGGGCACGCTGTGGGCCTGGGCCGCCTTCGTCGCGCTCGACGGCTGGCTCGGCGCCGCCGGCTGGGGCTGGCTGATCGCGGCGTCGCTGGCGCTGGGTTGGTGGGCCTGCACGCGCACCGCGCAGCACCTGGGCGTGGCTGACCCGGGCGAGATCGTGTGGGACGAGGTGGTCGCCTTCTGGATCGTGTTGTGGCTGCTGATGCCAGCGCCGTGGTGGGCGCAACTGGCGGCCTTCGCTTTGTTCCGCTACTTCGATGCCGCCAAGCCCGGGCCGGTGGGCTGGGCCGACCGGCTCTTCAAGCTGCGCCCGGGTCAGCCCATCGGCTGGGCGCAGGGTGCGGGCATCCTGCTGGACGACCTGGTGGCCGCCTTCTGCACCTTGTTGTGTATCGCCTTGTGGATGCGCCTGTGGAACTGGTGAACGTCGAGCCGCTGCTGCTGGACCTGGGTCGAGCGCTGCGCAGCGCCGGCTTGAAGATGGCCACTGCCGAGAGCTGCACCGGCGGGCTGATCGCCGCCACGTGCACCGCGGTGGCCGGCTCGAGTGACTGGTTCGAGCGTGGATTCGTGACCTACAGCAACGCCGCCAAGACCGACTTGCTGGGCGTGCCCGACGAACTGCTGCGCAGCCACGGCGCCGTCAGCGAAGCAGTGGCGATGGCGATGGCCGCTGGCGCGCTGAGCCGCTCGCCGGTGCAGCGCGTGGTCGCCGTGACCGGCATCGCAGGACCCGGTGGCGCGGTAGCCGGCAAGCCGGTGGGCACGGTGTGGCTGGCGCTGGCCTGCGCCGATAGCGGCCACGGCGCGACGGTCCAGGCCCGGTTGCTGCAGTTCGGCGGTGACCGCGGCGACGTGCGGTGGGCCACGGTTGTCGCGGCCTTGCAGGCCGTGCGCCAGAGCCTGCCCTGATCGATCCGTTGTCAGGCCGGCTGCAACTCGACCGGCGCCGTGACCCCGGCCAGCCAGGCCTCGAACAGCGCGGCCGGCATCGGCTGGCCGTGCAGGTGGCCCTGCTGGCGCGGGCAGCCGTGCTCGAGCAGCCAGTTGCGCTGGCCTGGCGTTTCGACGCCTTCGGCCACGACCTCGATCTGCAGCGCGCGCGCCATGCCCAGCATGGCTTCGGCCAGGGCGCGGTCGTCCGGCCCGTCGGGCAGGCCGCGCACCAGGCTGCAATCGATCTTCAACCGTTCGGGGCGCAGCTTCTTGAGCTGCAGCAGCGACGAATAGCCGGTGCCGAAATCGTCGATCGTCAGCGCCAGGCCGAGCTGGCGCCAGCGCGCCAGCGCGCGCGGCACGCCGTCGGCCTCGTGCATGAAGGCATCTTCGGTGACCTCGAGCTCGAGTTGCGACGGCGACAGGCGGTGCCGTTCGAGTGCGTCGCGCAGCACATCCGACAGCGCCGGGTTGCGCGCCTGCTGTACGCTCAGGTTGATCGCCAGGCGGCCCGGCTGCAGGCCAGCGGCCTGCCAGCGCGCCAGGTCGGTGCAAGCGGCGTTGAGCACCCAGGCGTCGATGTCGCACATCAGCGCACATTGGCGTGCGCCGGCCATGAACGCGCCTGGCGCCAGCAGCCCGCGCTGCGGGTGCTGCCAGCGCAGCAGTGCTTCGCAGCCGACCACCCGGCCGTTGCCGGCGTCGACCACCGGCTGGTAGAAGAGCTCGAACTCGTCGCGCTCGAGCGCGTACGTCAGCTCGCGCTCGGTGTCGATGCGCACGCGCAAGGCCTGGTCCAGGTCCGGCTGGTAGAAGCTGTACAGGCCTCGGCCGAGCGACTTGCTACGCTCCAGCGCCAGTGTGGCGGCATGCGCCAGGGCTTCGAAATCGTTGCCGTCGGATGGGTACATCGCGATCCCGATGCCGGCCGACAGGCTGACCACCTGGCCGCCACGCGGCAGCTCCAGCGGCTGTTCGATGACCCGCAGCAGGCGCTCGGCCGCCGCAGCCACGCGGTCCCAGCCGTCGCAAGCGGGCAGCAACACGATGAATTCGTCACCCGCGCCACGGCAGATGAAATCCGAGCCGCGCAGGGCGGCCGCGATCCGGTGCCCCATGGACTTGAGCAGTTCGTCGCCGGCGGCGTGGCCCAGCGTGTCGTTGAAGGTGCGAAAGCGGTCCAACCCGAGGTTCAGCAGCGCCAGCGAATGGCCAGCCCGTCGCGCCGACGCCGCCTCGTGACCGAACAGCTGGCTCATCAGCGCGCGGTTGGGCAGACCGGTCAGAGCGTCGTACATCGCCAGCTTGTGCAGACGCGCGCCGCTGGCCCGCAGCTCGTTCTGTAGGTCGGTCAAACGACCACGCAGGCCGTCCAGCTCGTGCGCCAGCGGGTCGAAGTCGTCACCCGCAGGCCAGGACAGGGAAGGCACCGGGCGCAGCGCGGCCAAGCCTTGCGCGTGGCCGACCAGGCGCTCGAGCGGGTAGACGAAGCGGCGCGCCAGCACACGCAGCGTCAGCGCAGCTGCGAGCATGCCCTGCACCGCCACCATCAGCAGCACGGCGGCGCGCTGCGTTTCGATCGCAGCGCCCAGGTCCTGGCCGAATGCCACCTCGGCCAACAGCCACAGCAAGGCCGGCAGGACGAGCCCGGTCACCAGGGCCAACAGCACTGCCGAGCGCAGCGGCAGCGCAGCAGATTCAGAGGAAGTGGTCGACATCACGCCAGCAGCATCCGGCCCGCGACACAGCGAGCCCTGGCTCGGTTTCGGCCGCATGGGCGCAGGCTTGAGGCAAGATGACCGGCTCACGCTACGCTGGTGGTCATGAAGATCGTGTTGTGTGCTGATTTCGACGCGGCCGAGGCCCGTGAATGGCGCACGGCGCTGGCCAGGGCGATGCCCGAGGCACAGTGGCTGAGCCTGGAGCAGGCCCATCGGCACTGCACGGACGTGAGCGCCGCGGTGGTGGCCAACCCGCCACCGCGCAGCCTGCAGGGGCTGCCCGGGCTGCGCCTGATCCAGTCGCTGTGGGCCGGGGTCGACCGCCTGCTGGCCGACCCCACGCTGCCGGCCGGAGTGCCGATCGCGCGCATGGTCGACCCGGCGATGAACAGCGCCATGGCCGAGACCGCGCTGTGGGCCACGTTGGCGCTGCAGCGCGACTTCTTCACCTACGCCCGGCAGCAGCAGCAGTCGCTGTGGCGCCAGCATGCGCAGCGCCGCGCCGACGAATGGCCGGTGCTGGTGCTGGGCCAGGGCGAGATGGGGCGCACGGCGGCGCGCTCGCTGGCGGCGGCGGGCTACCCGGTGACGGGTTGGTCACGCAGCGACGGCCCGGCCGACCCCGGCGTGCGACGCGTCGCGGGTGAGCCTGCGCTGTGGCAGGCGCTGTCGCAGGCGCGCGTGCTGATCAACCTGCTGCCACTGACGGCGCTGACCAGCGCACGGCTCGACGCGCGGCTGTTCGCGGCGCTGCCGTTAGGGGCCGGCATCGTCAACCTGGCCCGCGGGCGCCATCTGGTCGAGGCCGACTTGCTGGCTGCCCTGGCCAGCGGCCAGCTGGCTCACGCCGTGCTCGACGTGTTCGCGCACGAGCCGCTGCCGCAGGATCACCCTTTCTGGACCCATCCGCAGGTCACGGTGCTGCCGCACGTGTCGGCGCAGACCGATTGCCGCAGCGCGGCAGCGGTAGCGGTGGCCAATCTGCGCGCGCTGCGCGATGGGCGTGCGCTGCAGCATGTGGTGGAACGATCGCGCGGCTACTGACAGACTGAAGGACCGCAGGGCACACCGGGCCTTGTGGCATCGACGCGGGTGTCAGGCCGGTAGCCGCGGCCACAACGCCAGCACCGGCGCGCGCCCCAGCGCAGCCGGCGGCAGTGCGCGCAGCGGCTCCAGCATCATCAGCACCAGTCGACGCAGGCCCTGCCAGGGATCGTTCGGCCAGCCGGGATCGCGCAAGCCCTTGACCAGACCGTCGCATTGGCTGGCGGCAGCCAGCCAATGCGCAAGCTGGTGGTCGGCCAGCAGCGGCAGCGCGCGCTCGAACAGCTTTTCCTTCAGCCCCCAGACCCGGGCTTCCGTCAGGGCCAGCGGCAAGGGCCGTCCGCCGTCGAACGCCACGCGCACACGGCGCAGGGCGCGGATGTCCTCTGCCAGCGTCCAGTGCACCAGCACCGGCGCCTGGCCTTCGGCACGCAGGCCGTCGAGCATGCGCAGCGCACGCGCCACATTGCCGCTGAGGATGGCCTCGCCAAGCTTGAAGACGTCGTAGCGGGCGACGTTGAGCACGGCCGCTTCCACCTGCTCGAAGCTCAGCTCGCCCGGCGGATGGAGCAGGCCGAGTTTGCTCAGCTCCTGCTGCGC
This sequence comes from Rubrivivax sp., assembly GCA_031408155.1. Classification (GTDB taxonomy): domain Bacteria; phylum Pseudomonadota; class Gammaproteobacteria; order Burkholderiales; family Burkholderiaceae_C; genus Rubrivivax. The sequence continues at coordinate 8,484 of JANOJJ010000714.1, read as the reverse complement.
GGCCAACAGGTTGCCTTCGACGCGGTCGGCGAAGAAGGCCAGCGTGGTGCGGCCGGCTTCACCGTCCTGGACGCGCTGGCCCTGACGCGCCAGGCGCTGCGCCAGCCAGGCCGGCAGGGCCTTGCGCTCGATCGGTTCGATGCGCACGCTGACGCCGGCGGCGTCGAGCGCGCTGAACCAGGTGCTTCTGGTCTGCTGGCCATCCAGTCGCGGCAGTTGCACCAGCGTAAGCACGCCGTCAGCGAGCGCGTCGCAATAGCGCTGCAGGGCCTCGGATCCGTCCTTGCCCGGCTTGCCCGAGGGAATCCGGATCTCGATCATCTGGCGGTCGGCGAACAGACTCCTCTCCTGCGCCGCCCCGAGCACGAGGCTCCAGTCGACATGCGCGCCGCCGATCGTGAACACCTTGCGCTCGGCATAACCAGCCAACCGCGCGGCCAAACGGATCGCATCGGCGGCCTCCTGCGCCTGCAGCGGCTCGTCACCGAACACCGTGTAGACCGGCTTCAGGCCGCGCTCGAGCCGGGAGGCAAGTTGTTCGCTGCGGATTTGCATGCGTCAGGACCGCTGGCCGCCAGCCGCTCAGACCCGGATCGCTGCCAGCCGGCGCAGCACCTGCGCCACGACATCGGTCTGCATCTCGCGGAACAGGTCGGCCTCTTCGTGCTGCTTGGCCAGCGCGATCGATTCGCTGTAGCTCATGTCACGCGACAAAGCCAGTTCGGCCGCTGCCGTCACCTCGCGCCCGGCGGCTGTGTGCGTGCGCCAGCGCAGCTTCAGGCGCAGCTGCAGTTCACGCACCTGGGCGGCAGCGGTGGTGGCAACGACGCTGCGCTCGCGCACATCGGCCAGCGCCTGCAGGATCAGCTCGGCCCGGGCCGGGTTGCTCTCGACCGTGACCCTGCGTTCGAGGGCGGCCGCGAGCTCCTGGCCCAGCGGCGAGCGCGGCGCGAAGCCGGTCAGCGCGATGCTGCGAAACGACAGCGGCGCCGCACCTCGAAGCTGAAAACCGCAACCGGCCAGCGCGAGCGAGGCCGAGGCTGCCAGCACGGTGCGACGACTAGACGACGACATTGACCAGCCGGCCCGGCACCACGATGACCTTCTTGGCCGGCTTGCCGCCGGCAAAGCGCACGCATTCGGGATGCGCCCGCGCAGCCGTCTCGATCGCGGCACGGTCGGCCGTGGCAGGCAGGCGCAAATAGCCGCGCAGCTTGCCGTTGACCTGCAGCACCAGTTCGACCTCGTCCTGCTCGAGCGCCTGCTCGTCGACCTGCGGCCAGGGCGCGTCGATCAGTTCACCGCCGGTGGCGCCAAAGCCCAGCTCGGCCCAGAGGCCGAAGGTGATGTGCGGTGCGGCCGGGTACAGCGTGCGCAGCAGGATCGAAAGACCCTCGCGCAACACGGCGGCATCGGCCGCGCTGCCGTCGACGGAGGCATCTTCGAGCGCATTGAGCATCTTCATCGCGCCCGAGATCACGGTGTTGTACTGCATCCGGTCGTAGTCGTGGCTGACCTGGCGCAGCAGCTGGTGCATCTCGCGGCGCAGGTCGGTCGCGCCACGGCTGACGCCGTCGGTGGTTGCCTCGACCGCGGCGCTGCGCGGTGCGCTCTTGACGCCAAAGGCCCACAGCCGGCGCAGAAAGCGGAAGGCGCCCTCGGCGCCCGAGTCGGACCAGGCTGCGCTGTGCTCGGGCGGGCCGGCGAACATCGTGAATACGCGTGCGGTGTCGGCGCCGAAGCGCTCGATGATGTCGCGCGGCTCAACCACGTTGTTCTTGCTCTTGGACATCTTCTCGATGCCGCCGAGCATCACCGGCTGGCCGTCGGCCCTGGCCGTGGCGCCCACCGGATGGCCCTTGTCGTCGAACGCGATGTCGACTTCGCTCGGGTAGAACCAGCGCTTCTTGCCGGAGTCTTCGTCGCGGTAGTAGCACCCGTTGAGCAGCATGCCCTGCGTGAACAGGCGCGTGAAGGGCTCGCTGAAAGTGACCAGGCCGATGTCGCGCATGGCCTTGGTCCAGAAGCGTGCGTACAGCAGGTGCAGCACGGCGTGCTCGATGCCGCCGATGTACTGGTCCATCGGCATCCAGTAGTCGTTGCGCGCGTCGACCATCGCGCCCTCGCTGTCGGGGCAGGTGTAGCGCATGACGTACCAGGCCGAATCGACGAAGGTGTCCATCGTGTCGGTCTCGCGCCGTGCCGCCTGGCCGCAGCGCGGGCAGCCCACGTTCACAAACGCGGCGCACTTGTTCAGCGGGTTGCCGCTGCCGTCGGGCACCAGGTCTTCGGGCAGCAGCACCGGCAGGTCACGCTCGGGCACCGGCACCGAGCCGCAGCGGTCGCAATGGATGATCGGGATCGGCGTGCCCCAGTAGCGCTGGCGGCTGATGCTCCAGTCGCGCAGCCGCCAGGTGGTCTTCTTTTCGCCCAGGCCCCTGGCGTGCAGGGCGGCCGCGATGGCATCGACCGCGCGCTCGTAGTGCAGCCCGCTGTAGTTGCCGCTGTTGATGGTGATGCCGCGCTGCTTGTCGGCGTACCAGTCCTGCCAGCGGTGGTAGTCGAAGTGCTCGCCGTCGACATGCACCACCTGGGTGATCGGCAGGCCGTACTCGAGCGCGAACGCGAAGTCGCGCTCGTCGTGCGCCGGCACGCCCATGACAGCACCGTCGCCATACGCGATAAGCACGTAGTTGCCCACCCACAGCGGTATCAGCTCGCTGGTCAGCGGGTGCTTGACGACCAGGCCGGTGGGCATGCCTTCCTTGTCCTTGAGCGCCAGTTCGGCCTCGGTGCTGCCGCCTTGCTTGCAGCGGTCGATGAAGGCGGCCAGTGCCGGGTTGCCGGCCGCAGCATGGGTGGCGAGCGGGTGTTCGGGCGCCACGGCGCAGAAGGTCACGCCCTTGATGGTGTCGGCGCGCGTCGTGAAGACGTACATGCGGCCATCCTGGATCAGCGCGCCCCTTGCATCGCGGATGTCATGCGTGAAGGCAAAACGCACGCCGTCGCTCTTGCCGATCCAGTGCTCCTGCATCAGGCGCACGCGCTCGGGCCAGCCCTCCAGATAGTCGCGGTGGGTGGTGTCGGTGACGCCGGCGAGCAATTCTTCGGCGTACTGCGTGATGGCCAGGTAGTAGCCCGGGATTTCGCGTTTCTCGACCATGGCACCGCTGCGCCAGCCGCGGCCGTCGACCACCTGCTCGTTGGCCAGCACGGTCTGGTCGACCGGGTCCCAGTTGACGATCTGCGTCTTCTTGTAGGCAATGCCCTTGTCCAGCATCTTCAGGAAGAACCACTGGTTCCACTTGTAGTAGCTGGGGTCACAGGTGGCGACCTCGCGGGACCAGTCGAAGGCCAGGCCCAGCGGCTGCATCTGGCTCTTCATGTCGGCGATGTTGGCGCGTGTCCACTGCGCCGGCGGCACGTTGTTCTCGATCGCCGCGTTTTCGGCCGGCCGCCCAAAGGCGTCCCAGCCCATCGGCATCAGCACGTTGAAACCCTTCATGCGCAGGTAGCGCGCCATCATGTCGTTGATGGTGTAGTTGCGCACATGCCCCATGTGCAGCTTGCCGCTGGGGTAGGGCAGCATCGAGCAGGCATAGAACTTGGGCCTGCCCGCATCCTCGGTCACGCGGTAGGCATCACGCGCGGCCCAATGGGATTGCGCGGCGGCTTCGACTTCGGCGGCGACGTATTTTTCGTTCATCGGTCGGATTCTACGAAGCGCTACCTCGACGCTGGCGCGACCGCTTCGGTGACGAAGCCGATGCGCGTCAGCCCGGCGTCCTGCACGGCACCGATGAGCTCGGCCACGCGGCCATAGGGGACGCGACTGTCGGCGTGCAATTGCACTTCGGTGGCCGGGTTGCCGCGCGCAGCGTCGCGCATGCGCTGCACCAGCTCGGCCTTGGCCAGCGGTTGGTCGCCGAGAAAGAACCGCCCTTCGGCGTCGATCGCCAGCGTGACGAAGGCCGGCGCGTCGCTCGGGCGGGCGCCTTCGGTCTGCGGCAGCTCGAGCGCGAGGCTCGAGGTCATCAGCGGGGCGGTGACGATGAAGATCACCAGCAGCACCAGCATCACGTCGATCAGCGGCGTCATGTTGATGTCGCTCATCGGCTGCGACGTGGGGCTGCGTTCGAGGCGGCCGAAGGCCATGTCACGAGCTCCCCATGTCAGCCGCCGTTGGCGAGAAACGTTGCCCGCGCCGCATGAACTGGCCGCCAGCAAGCGGGCGCCGAAGGCGCTTCGGGGGGGTCATTTGATCGCGTCGAGCACCATCTCGCGCAGGTCGTGGGCGAAGCCTTCGAGCTCGGCCTCGCTGGCGGCGATCCACTTGCCGTAGATGTTGTAGGCCAGCACCGCGGGCACGGCCACCGCAATGCCGGCGGCGGTCATGATCAGTGCCTCGCCGACCGGGCCCGAGACCTTCTCGATCGACAGACTGCCCGAACTGGCGATGCCCAGCAGCGCGTGGTAGATGCCCCAGACGGTGCCGAACAGGCCGACGAAGGGCGCGGTGCTGCCGACCGAGGCCAGCAGCACCTGGCCGAACTGCAGGTGGGCCAGGCCCTGGTGCAGCGCGTCGCGCAAGCGCCGCATCAGGCGGGCGGACAGCTGCGCGCTGGCGTCCAGCGTGGCAAGCGCCGGCTGCGTGACGGCGGCCTCCAGCAGCGGCAGCAGGAGCTGCTCGCGGTCGATGTCGCGCAGGCGCACGCGGCCGTCGTCGACGCTGGCTGCGGTCCAGAAGGCCGCGATGCCACGCTGCACGTCACGGTCGACGCGGCGCAGCACCCAGCCCTTCCAGAGGATGACCACCCAGGCACTGACCGACATCAGCAGCAGCAGCAACGCCACCGCCCGGCCGATGCCGTCGGTGCGGTCCCAGAAGTGCGCCAGGCCGTCCATGCGGCGCGGGTCAGTTCTTCAAGCCGAGCACATCGTCCATGCCGTACAGGCCGGGCGCGCGCGCGATCAGGAAGCGCGCGGCGCGCAGGCTGCCGGCGGCGTAGTTGGCGCGGCTGTTGCTGCGGTGGGTGATCTCGATGCGCTCACCGGTGCCGGCAAAGAGCACCGTATGGTCACCGACGATGTCGCCCCCGCGCACGGTGGCGAAGCCGATGCTAGACGGATCGCGCTCGCCGGTGATGCCTTCGCGGGCGTAGACGGCACAATCCGCGAGGTTGCGCCCCAGCGCCCTGGCCAGCGTCTCGCCCATGGCCAGCGCGGTGCCGCTGGGGGCGTCAATCTTGTGCCGGTGATGGGTCTCGATGACTTCGATGTCATAGCCCTGGGCCAGCGAACGGGCGGCCAGATCGAGCAGGCGCAACATCACGTTGACGCCGACGCTCATGTTGGGCGCCAGCACGATCGGCAGCGCGATCGCGGCAGCGCCGATCTCGGCCTTTTGCGCCGGGCTGAAGCCAGTCGTCCCGATCACCATGCGCACGCCAAGCTCGCGGCACAGCGCGAGGTGAGCCAGGGTGCCAACGGGTCGCGTGAAGTCAATCAGCACTTCAGCTCCGGCCAGGCCCTGGCGCAGGTCGGCAGTCACGCGCACGCCGGTGCTGCGGCCGAGAAAGGCGCCCGCGTCAGCGCCCAGCGCCGGACTGCCGGGCACGTCGAGCGCGCCAGACAGGCGGCAGTCGGCGCTACCGAGCACCGCCTCGACCAGCATCCGGCCCATGCGGCCGCTGGCCCCGGCGAGCGCGATGTTGACGGCCTCGGACATCGGGCTCAGTCCCCCAGCGCCGGATAGATGCGCGCCGGTCCGACCGGATCGGCCGCAGGCGACGGGTCCGACTTGGGCGGCAGCGGCAGCGCCTTGCGCTGCTCGTCGGTCAATTCGAGCACAGGCGGCTCGGGCTTCGTGCGCGATACGCTGATGCGTTGCACGAAGTCGCGCTCGGACGGCAGGTCGGGCGCCTCGATGGCCTTGAGCGCATCACCGTCGAACCACACGACCACGCTGCGCCGCTGGTTCGGCAGGCCGTCGCGGCGGATGGTGAACAGGTAGTCCCACCGGTCACCGTGGAAGGGGTCGGTGATCAGTGGCGTGCCCAGGATGTCGCGCACCTGCGTCTTTGTCAGCCCGGGCTTGATGCGCGCGGCCTGCTCGCTGGTGACGACGTTGCCCTGCACGATTTCGATCCGATAGGGCGTGATCCTGGCGAAGAAACCGTCGTCGGACTGGCGCGACGCGGCGCAGCCGCCGAGCAGCAACAGGATCGACGCCGCCGCAGAAAGAAAAAACGCGCTCGGCGCGGCAAGGGGAAGTCGGCTCATGGGTTTGGGCCGTTCGCACCGCGGCGAAGGCGGTCGCTGGCTATGATCGTTCGATTCTAGCTGCGCAGGCCTGGCGCGGCCGGGCGCGGAGGCTGCAGATGACCAATGCCGAGGAACTCAAGAGCAGCGGGCTCAAGGCCACGCTGCCGCGCATCAAGATCCTCGAGATCTTCCAGCACACCACGCGCCGCCACATGACGGCCGAAGACGTCTACAAGGCCTTGCTGACCGACGGCGCCGATATCGGCCTGGCCACGGTCTACCGCGTGCTGATGCAGTTCGAACAGGCCGGGCTGCTGACGCGCAGCAACTTCGAATCGGGCAAGTCGGTGTTCGAGCTCAATGAGGGCCAGCACCACGATCACCTGGTGTGCCTGAGCTGTGGCCGCGTCGAGGAGTTCCTCGACCCCGAAATCGAGAAGCGCCAGCGCGTCGTGGCCGAGGCGCGCGGCTTCGAGCTGCACGACCATACGCTGGCCCTGTACGCGCGCTGCGTCAAGACCGACTGCCCACATCGCGCGCGCTGATCCCGGCTGGCACCTCAGGTTGACGCCGCGGATCGCGGTTAGTCGGTCTCTCCCTTTTCCATCGCTCGTTGGTGGCGTTCGATGAATTCCTGGTAAGTGTCGATGCCGCGCAGTTGCAGGATCGTGTTGCGCACGGCAGCCTCGACCAGCACCGCCAGGTTGCGGCCGGCGTCGACCGCGATCACCACCTTGCGCACCGGCAGGCCAAGCACGTCTTCGTACAACGGCTCGTAGGGCAGGCGCTCGAACTCGCGCTCCATGGTCTCTTTGCGCACCAGATGCACGATCAGCTTGAGCCGCATGTTGCGGCGCACCGCGGTCTCACCGAAGATGGCCTTGATGTCGAGCAGGCCGATGCCGCGCACCTCGAGCAGGTTGCGCAGCAGTTCGGGGCAGCGGCCGTCGAGTGCGGTCTGCGAGATGCGGTACAGGTCGACCGCGTCGTCGGCCACCAGGCCGTGGCCGCGCGAGATCAGTTCGAGCCCGAGTTCGCTCTTGCCCAGGCCCGATTCGCCGGTCAGCAGCACGCCCAGCCCCAGAATGTCCATGAACACGCCATGGCGCGTGGTGCGTTCGGCAAACAGTTGCGCCAGATAGGCGCGCACCACGTCGATCACGTGGCCGGCCGATTCGCGGGTGACGAAGAGCGGAATCTCGGCCCGGTCGCACATCGCCACCAGACGGTCGGGCGGCACCTGCTCGTCGGCGATGATGATGACGGGGGGCTCGAGCGTGACGATGCGCGCGATGCGGCGTTCCTGGTCCTCGCTTACCGTGGTCGCCAGGTAGGGCACCTCGCGCCGGCCGACGATCTGCACCCGGTAGGGGTGGATGTAGTTGAGGTAGCCGACCAGGTCGGCGGACGAGCGCGCGTCGCGCACCGCGGCGTCGTCGAAGCGGCGTTCGGGGTGGGCGTGGCCGGCGATCCACTCCCAGCGCATGGCTTGGCGGTGCGCCTCGAACAAGGCCTCGGCACTGATCGAAGTGGGTTTCATGGCCCGGTCCGCCTGATCTGCAGGACGTGTCGGCGGGGCGCAGCGACCACCATCACGCGACCGACTTCAAGGGCTCCCAGTCGGAGATAAGCTTGTGCACCCCGGCTGCGTCGGGCGTGGTCTTCAGCTGTTCGCGCAGTTCGCGGTCGGACAGCATTTCGGCGATTTCGGACAAGATCTCCAGGTGGCGCTGGGTGGCTGCCTCGGGCACCAGCAGAAAGATCAGCAGCAGTACCGGCTCGTCGTCGGGCGCGTCGAAGGGGATGGGCTGTTGCACCCGGACCACCGCCGCCAGCGGATTCTTCAGCCCCTTGATGCGGCCATGCGGAATCGCCACGGCATGACCCAGGCCGGTGGAACCCAGGCGTTCGCGTGTGAACAGGTTGTCGCTGACGGTGCTGCGCGCGATCGAGTGCTGGTTCTCGAACAACAGGCCGGCCTGCTCGAACACACGCTTCTTGCTGGTGGCGTCCACGTTCACCAGCACGTTGGTGCTTGGCAGGATGGCGGCAAGGCGATTCATGTGGAGATGTCCCCCGTGGGTCGCACGCAACTTCGCGGGCGGGCGGACCTCCGAGTGTTACAGAACGGTGAATTATAAGAACCGGGTCTGGCCTGAACAGCGGGCGCGGCCACCTCGTTCACGGGGAAGGCGCGTGGTTGCGGCGTTGCAGCAACAG
>JANOJJ010000708.1:0-4246 GCA_031408155.1 Rubrivivax sp. | reverse complement strand
GCCGCTGCTGTGGCTGGCGGTGTTCGCGGCCGGCTTTCGCAACGTGTTCGGTGTCGCCATCGCCGAGCCCTACGACAGCTACATCCCGTATGACGTCTACATCGCGCCCGGCCTGGTCGGCATGGTGCTGCTGTTCAATGGCATGCAGTCCAGCCTGGCGATGGTCTACGACCGCGAGATGGGCCTGATGCGGCTGCTGCTGACCGCGCCGCTGCCGCGCGCCTGGGTGCTGTTCGCCAAGCTGGTGGCCACCGCCGTGTTGTCGCTGCTGCAGGCCGCGGCCTTTGTCGCGGTGGCCGCGCTGCTCGGCACCGTGCTGCCGGTGTGGGGCGCGCACACGCCCCAGTTGCTGCTGGCGGCGGTGTGCAGTGCGCTGATGCTCGGCGCGCTGGGCCTGCTGCTGTCGGTGCACATCAAGCAGCTCGAGAACTTCGCCGGCACGATGAACTTCGTGATCTTCCCGATGTACTTCATGTCGACCGCGCTCTACCCGCTGTGGAAGCTCGAGGAGTCGGGCGCGAGCTGGGTCTGGCAGATCGCGCGCTTCAACCCGTTCACGCACGCGGTCGAGTGGATGCGCTTCGCGCTCTACGCCAAGGACGCCGGCTGGGCCCCGGCGGTGGTGGTCGGCACGCTGCTGCTGTGCTTCGCGCTGGCGGCCTGGGGCTACGACCCGCAGCGCGGCTTCGGCGCGCTGAGCAAGCGGGGCGGGTCATGAAGCTCACGGCCTCGGGCCTACCGTGGCGCCGGTCGACCCCGGGCCGCGGTGCCGGCATGCCCGAGCCGCTGGCACTGGAGTGGCTGGCACTGGCCGGTCTGCTGGCCTTTGCCAGCTGGCTGCTGGGAGTGCGCGGCGTGTGGGCGCTGCTGCTGTCGGCCGACCCGACCGGCATCACGCTGGTGATCATCGTCGTCTTCTTCACTGCCACGCTGTGGTGCGGCGTGCGCACGCGTGCGCTGCAGCGGCAACGCGCCGCCCTGGCCCGCGGTGAACCTGACGCCGGCTGGGCCGCCGAGTACCTGCAGGCCCTGCGCGCCGCGCCGCGCGACGCCGACGCGCCGCTGGACCTGTTGCTCGAGCAGACCCATGGCCCGCACGGCACGGCCTGGTGGGTCAACGGCATCCAGCTCAAGCTCGGACTGCTGGGCAAGGTGATCGGCTTCTCGATCCTGGCGCTGCAGATCGGCCAGATGCAGAACTTCGACCCCAGCCAGTCGCAGGAGCTGCTGCGCAACCTGACCACCGGCCTGGGGGTGGCGCTGCTGACCACCATGGTCGGGCTGGTGGGCAACATCCTGCTCGGCCTGCAGTTGACTCGGTTGGACCGTTATGCCGACCTGCTGGTGGCCGACATCCAGCGCGCGGGTCTGCGCGGCGACGCAGGTTGAGGCGATGCGCCGCCGCCGCACCACGCGCGAGGTCGAGGTCGACCCCTTCTACGACATGTTGTTCAACATGCTGATCGCCTTCGTCTTCTGCTTCATCGTCGCGCTGCTGGCGATGAACCCGAAGGCGCTGAAAGCCGGTGACATCCCGTCCAAGGCCGAGTTCATCATCAGCGTGAGCTGGCCCGACCTGGACCCGAACGACATCGACACCTGGGTCCAGGACCCGGCTGGCAACCTGGTCTGGTTCCGCGCCCGCGAGGCCGGGCTGCTGCACCTGGACCGCGACGACCGCGGTCTGGCCGGCGACGTGATCGTCGTCAACGGCAAGGAAGTGGTCAATCCGCTGAACACCGAGGTGGTGACGCTGCGCGGCATCCAGGCCGGCGAGTACACGGTCAACGTGCACTACTACGAATCGAAGAACGGCAAGCCGGTTGAGGTGACGGTGTCGATCATCAAGGTCAACCCGCGAGCCGAGGTCGTCTACTACGGCCAGGTTGCGCTGGCGCGCAAGGGCGACGAGGCCACGGCCGCGCGCTTCACGGTGCTGGGCGACGGCAGCGTCACCAGCGTCAACACCCTGCCCAAGACCCTGGTGGCCAGACTATGACCGTGGCCCTGGTGCTCTCGTTCGTGGTGCTGCTGGCGCTGTGCACGCTGGCGCTGGTATGGTCGCGCTGGCCGGGCTGGCTCAAGGGCCTGCTGGTGCTGGGCGTGAGCGCCTTCTACTTCTACGCCGACGACGTGGTGCACAGCCTGTCGGGCTGGCCGAGCGCCGATGCGATGCCCGAGCGCTGGGTGCTGCTGGCCGCGGTAATCGAGGAGCCGAGCGCCAAGGCCAAGGGCGCGCTCTTCCTGTGGGTCAACGCGATCGAGAACGGCAAGCCGCTGCCGCAACCGCGCGCCTTCCGGCTGCCCTACACCAAGGATCTGCACGCGCTGCTCAACGAAGGCATGAAGAAGAACCGTCAGGGCGTGAGCCAGATGGGCACGGCCGAACCCAAACCGGGCCCGCGCGGCATGTCGTGGCTGCGCCCGGGCAGCGACGAGCAGGTGGTCAAGATCCGCGACCTGCCCAACCCGCAGTTGCCGGAGAAATGATGCGCGATCGCCGCTTGCCGACTCTGGCCTGGCTGTGCATCGGCTTGGCCAGCCTGGCCTTGCCGGGCTGCAGCCGCCCGTCCGCCCCGGCCTCGCTGTTCCCGCTCGAGCCCGGCCGGCGCTGGGTCTACGACGTCCGCTCGGAGTGGGAGAACAACACGCTCGAGCATGAAGCCCGCGTCATCACGACCGAAGGCGAAGACCCGTTGCCGAACCTGCCCGAGGGCGGCTCGGCCTGGCGCCGGCGCAGCGCCGACGGCGTGGACTGGTGGCTGCGTGTCGACGCCAGCGGCGTCTACCGCGTGGCCAGCAAGAGCGACCTCGACCAAGAGCCCAGGCCCGACGCCCACAAGCGCTATGTGCTGAAGGCGCCGATTGCGGTGGGCACCGGCTGGCAGGCCAGCACCACCGCCTACCTGCTGCGCCGGCGGCAGGAGTTTCCGCCCGAGATCCGGCACAGCCACCCGGCGGTGGTGATGACCTATACCATCGACGCACTGGACGACCGGGTGGTCGTGCCCGCAGGCGCCTTCGAGCGCTGCGTGCGCGTCAGCGGGCGGGCCGTGCTCAAGCTGTTTGCCGACCCGGTGGTCGGCTGGCGCGACTTGCCGCTGACGAGCACCGAGTGGTACTGCCACGGCCCTGGCCTGGTCAAGGTAGTGCGCAAGGAGCCGGCCAATTCGACCTTTCTGGTTGGCGGGACGCAGACCCTGGAGTTGATGTCATGGCAATGAACAAACGCGGCAGCCGTCGCTCGGCGCTGCGCCGACTGGTTGGTGCCGCGCTGGCGCCGCTGGCAGGCGCGGCGGCGGCGCGCGCACTGGCGCAACCGCCCGAGCGCTTTCCGCAGCGCCCCATCACGCTGTGGGTGCCCTGGCCCGCCGGCGGCGCGACCGACCTCACCATGCGGCTGCTGGCCGAGCTGGCCGGCCGGCAGCTGGGGCAGAAGGTGATCGTCGAGAACCGCTCCGGCGCGGCCGGCACGCTGGCCATGCCGATCCTGCAGCAGGCCGCGGGCGACGGCTACACGATCGCCCAGTTGCCGCAGCCGGTGTTCCGCGCACCGCATGTGCAGAAGTTGCTGTGGGACCCGATCCGCGACACCACGCCGATCCTGCAGGTCAGCGGCGTCACCTTCGGCATGGTGGCGCCGGCGGCCAGTGCCTTGCGCAGCCTGGACGACGTGTTCGCCTGGGCGCTGCAGCACCCGGGCGAGCTGACGGTGGCCACCAACGGCGTCGGCACCACACCGCACGTGGTGCTGGACGAGTTGTTCGCGCGCAAGGGCTTGAGCTGGGTCCACGTGCCGTACAAGGGCACCGCCGAGCAGATGATTGCGGTGTCGTCGGGCCAGGTGATGGTGGGCGTCAACTCGAACGGCTTCGCGCCCTTCGTCGACAGCGGCAAGCTGCGCCTGCTCGTCACCTTTGGCCCGCAGCGCACGCGCCGCTGGCCGCAGGTGCCGACCTTGAAGGAGCTGGGCCATGGCATCGTCGCCGCGTCACCCTATGGGCTGGCTGGCCCGCGCGGCATTCCCGCCGACGTCGTGCGCGTGTTGCACGACGCCTTCAAGGCCGCGATGTACGACCCGGCGCATCTGGCCGAACTCGAACGTTACGACCAGGACCTGGCCTATCTGGGGCCCGAGGACTACGGCCGCGCCATGCGCGAGGCCTTCGCGAACGAGCGGCGCACGGTGGAGCGGCTCGGCCTGGCGCGGGCGCAATAGGCCCCCGGCCGGCCGGCAGAGCCGTCG
>JANOJJ010000698.1:0-2251 GCA_031408155.1 Rubrivivax sp. | reverse complement strand
TCGAGGCCGAGGCGCACAAATTGCGCGACACGGTCGAGCAACTCGAGTTCCGCCGCATGTTCAGCAACCCGGCCGACCCTGGCAACTGTTTCGTCGACATTCAGGCCGGTGCCGGTGGCACCGAGGCCTGCGACTGGGCTTCGATGCTGCTGCGCCAGCGCCAGCGGCTGGTCGTGGTGCAGCATGTGGCCGCACGGCGAGAGCATGTGCTTGTCGACGCGCGCCACATGGGCCAGGCGTTGGTCGAACTCTGCGTGCGAATAGCGATGTCCCCACCACTTGGCGCTGTCGGTCTGCTCGCCTTCGACCCACAGCAGCGGAGCGGTGATGAGCTTCCAGGTCGCGAGCACTTCGTCGACGTGGAACAGGATCGGGTTGACGCGCTTGTGCGCCGGGTCGGCCTGCAGTTCCCACTGTCCACCCTCGGCCTGACGCGCCCAGTGCGGCGCCAGCCAGGCCGCCTTGTCGGCGCTCAGCAGCGGGTCGTTGGCCATCAGCCGAGCGGCCACTGCGGCCAGGTCGGCATAGGGGCGCAGCCGCTTGGGGGTCTTCAGTTCGTCCAGCCACTGCAGCAGCCGCCTGGGTGCATGGTGGGGCTTGGTGGCCGGCATGCCGAAGCCTTCGAGGTTGACCAGCCGGCGGATGCGTGGCGGGCGCACGCCGGCATAGCTCATCACCACATTGCCGCCCATGCTGTGGCCGACCAGGTCGACCGTGCCGACCGGCGCCACGTGGTCGAGCAGGGCGTCGAGGTCGGCCAGGTAGTCGGGGAACCAGTAGCTGTTGGTGCCCGGCGCCTGGGTCAGTCCGAAGCCGCGCCAGTCGGGCGCAATGACCCAGCGCTCGAAGCCTTCGACCTGGGCCAGCGCATCGACCACGAACTGGAACGACGCGCCCATGTCCATCCAGCCGTGCATCAGCACCAGCGCGGGCCGCTCGGGCGTGACGAGGCCGGCGTCGCCCCAACTGCGTAGGTGGTAGTCGAGGCCGCGGATGGGATGGAAATGCGACGACGATCGTCGCAGGGGCTGATACGGAGTCACGAGTCTTCTTTGCTGCGCGCAAGGCAGGCATTGTGGTGCACGAGAGATCGCCGGGGCCCTGTACTGGGTGGCCGGATCGACGCCGCCTCGCCTTGATCACGAGAGCATCGCGGTTCATTGCCCGCTCGCCCTGCTCGGCACCGCCTTCTATCCGGTTCTTGTTCATCGGCTGAAGTCTGGATCGAGGACGATGCCGTCGCGGGCAGTTGCGACTGCCCGAACGCCGAGGACGGTTGGTTCTGCAAGCACCAAGCGGCTTCGCCGCTCCCCCTCAACGGGGCAACACCAGCGGTCCAGCAAAGCCGGCTCCGCGGTGTTCGCTTGACAATCAAGGACAACACCATGGAAACCAACTACATCCTTGAAGACGTACCCGGTGGCGTGCCAATCAAGATGTGGACGCGCGGCGTGCCCGTCGAGGACGAAGCCAAGCGTCAACTGACCTTCGCCGCGCGGTTGCCGATCGTCTTCAAGCACATCGCGGCCATGCCCGACGTGCACTTCGGCATCGGTGCGACCGTCGGCTCGGTGATCCCCACGCTCAAGGCCATCATTCCGGCGGCCGTGGGTGTGGACATCGGCTGCGGCATGATGGCCTGCAAGACCACGCTGACGGCAGAGGACCTGCCCGACAACCTGGCGCCACTGCGTTCGGCGATCGAACGCGCGGTGCCTCACGGCCGTTCGCCGGGTGCCCGTGACCCGGGTGCCTGGGGCAAGGTGCCGGGTTCGGTGGACACCGCCTGGGCACAGCTCGAGCCCGACTTCACCGAGCTGTGCCGCGACTACCCGAAGCTGGCGAAGACCAACAACCGCGTCCACCTGGGCACGCTGGGCACCGGCAACCACTTCATCGAGGTCTGCCTCGACGAGGCCGGCTTGGTCTGGTTCATGCTGCACTCGGGCTCTCGCGGCGTGGGCAACGCGATCGGCACGATGTTCATCGAACTGGCCAAGCAGGATGCACTGCGCACAGTCGCCAACCTGCCCGACCGTGACCTGGCCTACTTCGAGGAAGGTGCGCGCTACTTCGGCGACTACGTGCGCGCCGTTGGCTGGGGCCAGAAGTTCGCGGCGCTGAACCGCGAGGTGATGATGAAGCGTGTGATCGAGGCCGCAACGACGGTGCTGCACAAGAGCTTCCAGAGCCACATCGAGGCGGTGAACTGTCATCACAACTACGTGCAGATGGAGCATCACTTCGGCCA
>JANOJJ010000693.1:0-4445 GCA_031408155.1 Rubrivivax sp. | reverse complement strand
GCGCCAGACCGCGATCCACCTGCAGCTGCTGGTGTCGGACGACGGCTGTGGCATTTTCCAGCGCATCGAAAGCGCATTCGACATCACCGACTCGACGCTGGCCATGCTCGAACTGAGCAAGGGCAAGCTCACCAGCCAGCCTGCACGCCACACCGGCCGCGGCCTGTTCTTCACCACGCGCCTGGCCGACATTTTCGATCTCCACGCCAACGAGACGGCCTTCCAGTACCGCGAGTACCGCGGTCGAGACCGCCGCAGCTGGTTCAAGGGCAAGCCGATCGCGCGCCAGGGCAGCTCGATCTACATGGCCATCGCGCTCGACACCAATCGCACGCTCGACGGCGTGCTGCGCGCGCACAGCCTGGATGGCGCCGGCTACAGCTTCGAGCGCACCGTGGTCCCGCTTCAGTTGATGGTCGGCGGCGCCATCGGGCTGGAGTCGCGCGCGCAGGCCAGGCGCGTGGCCACACGGCTGCAGTGCTTTCGCCGTGCCGAGGTCGACTTCAGCGGCATCAGCGACGTCGGCCATGGCTTCGTCGACGAGCTGTTCCGTGTCTTCGCGCTCGAGCACAAGGGTCTCGAAGTCGTGCCCGTGGGCATGGCCCCGCGCGTGGCGGCGATAGTGGACAGCGTCAGAACCGTGCCGGCCTGAGCGGGCCGCGGATCGCGGCCGCAAACCCGCCCGATCAGTCGACGCGGCAGACCTTGAGCATGTTGGTGCCGCCCGGATAACCCATCGGCTCGCCACAGGTGATGGCGTAGGTGTCGCCTGGCTTGAGCGCGCCGCGCGCCACCAGCAACCGCTCGGCCTGCAGCAGCGCCTCGTCGCGGTCGGTCTGGTCGCTCATCAGGATCGGCCGCACGTTGCGGTACAGCGCCATCTTGCGCTGCGACACCACTTTCGACGTCAGCCCGTAGATCGGCACCTTGATGTTGTGCCGGCTCATCCAGAGCGCGGTCGAGCCTGATTCGGTGAGCGCGATGATGGCCTTGCAGCGCAGGTGGTGCGCGGTAAACAGCGCGCCCATCGCAATGCTCTGGTCGATGCGGCCGAAGTGCTTGTTGGTGAAGTCGGTCTCGATCGAGGAGTCGTCGGCGCGCTCGGCCTCGAGTGCGATCAACGCCATGTGCTCGACGGTTTCCACCGGGTACTTGCCAGACGCCGTCTCGGCGCTGAGCATCACCGCGTCGGTCCCGTCGAGCACCGCGTTGGCCACGTCGCTGACTTCGGCCCTGGTGGGCACCGGGTTCTGGATCATGCTCTCCATCATCTGGGTCGCAGTGATCGCCACCTTGTCGAGCTCGCGCGCCATGCGAATCATGCGTTTTTGCAGCGCCGGCACGGCAGCGTTACCCACCTCCACCGCCAGGTCACCTCGCGCGACCATGATGCCGTCACTGGCGCGCAGGATCGCCTCGAGCTGCGGGATCGCCTCGCTGCGCTCGATCTTGGCGATCATGGCCGGCCGGTGGCGAAACGCCTCACCCGCCACGTTGGCCAACTGGCGCGCCATCTCCATGTCGGTGGCGCTCTTCGGAAAGCTCACCGCCACGAACTCGGCCTGGAACGCCATCGCGGTCTTGATGTCGTCCATGTCCTTGGCCGTCAGCGCCGGCGCCGTCAAGCCGCCGCCCTGCTTGTTGATGCCCTTGCTGTTGGACAGTTCGCCGCCGATTTTGACCAGCGTATGCACCTGCTCGCCGCGCACGGCGTCGACGGTCAGCACGATCAGGCCGTCGTTCAGCAGCAGCGTGTCGCCCGGCCGCACGTCGCGCGGCAGCTCCTTGTAGTCCAGACCCACGATGCCGTTGTCCCCGGGCTCAGTGCGCCGGGCGTCGAGGATGAAGCGCTGGCCGGTCACGAGCATCACCTTGCCATCGACAAAGCGGCCAACCCGGATCTTCGGCCCCTGCAGGTCGGCCATCAGCGCCACCGTCAGGCCCAGCCTGTCGGCGATCGAGCGCACGAGGCTGGCGCGTGCCATGTGATCCTCGGCCGTGCCGTGGCTGAAGTTCAGACGCACCACGTCGACCCCGGCCAGCAACAGGCGCTCCAGCACTTCCGGGGCGCTGGACGCGGGGCCGAGGGTGGCGACGATCTTGGTGGCGCGCGGCATGGCGGGGGAGACTCCGGCGAAGTTCGGGTGGTGCGGCTGATGCGGAATAGCGGCCGCGATTATGGGCGCGCCCCCCGGGGCGGCGTTTCGGCATGCGGCTCAGCCAGGGCTCGGTGCCGCGCTATCCACCCCGTCGGCGACCGCCACCGCGGTCATGTTGACCACCCGCCGCACGGTGGCCGCTGGCGTCAGGATGTGCGCTGGCCGCGCCGCGCCCAGCAACATCGGACCTATGGTCACGCCGTGGCCGCCGGTCATCTTCAGCACATTGAACAGGATGTTGGCGGCGTCCAGGTTGGGCAGCACCAGCAGGTTGGCGCTGCCGGTCAACGTGGATTCGGGCAGGAAGCCGTGGCGGATGCTTTCGGACAGCGCCGCGTCGCCCTGCATCTCGCCGTCGCATTCGATGTCGGCCGGCGCCCTTGCCTTGAACAACAACTCCGCCTGGCGCATGCGTTGTGCCGACGCCCGGCTGGACGAGCCGAACATCGAGTGCGACAGGAAGGCCACCTTGGGTGGCAGGCCGAAGCGCCGCACCTCGGCGGCTGCCATCATCGCGATGTCGGCCAGCTCTTCGGCGCCGGGTTCTTCGTTGACGAAGGTGTCGGTGATGAACAGGGTGTGTTCGGGCAGCGTCAGCGCGTTCATCGCGGCCATCGTGCGCACGCCGGCGCGGCGGCCGATCACGTTGCGCACATGGTCCAGATGCTGGTCGTAGCGGCCGACCAGGCCGCAGATCAGCGCGTCGACCTCACCCCGGCGCAGCATCAGCGCCGAGATCAGCGTGTTCGACCGCCGCACCGCCGCCTTGGCCACGTCGGGCGTGACGCCTTCACGCGCCATCAGGCCACGGTAGGTCTCCCAGTACTCACGGAAGCGCGAGTCGTTCTCGGGGTCGACCAACTCGAAGTCGCTTCCGACCTCCAGCCGCAGGCCGGCACGCTCGATGCGCATCTTGACCACCTCGGGCCGGCCCACCAGCACCGGCTTGGCCAGGCCCTCGTCCAGCACCACCTGCACCGCGCGCAGCACGCGTTCGTCCTCGCCCTCGGCGTAGACCACGCGCGCCGGCCGCATGGCGTTGACGTGCTTGGCGGCGGCGAACACCGGGCGCATCACCATGCCGGTCTGGTAGACGAAGCGCATCAGCGATTGTCGATAGGCCTCGAGGTCGGCAATCGGGCGCGTGGCCACGCCCGACTCGGCCGCGGCCTTGGCCACCGCCGGCGCAATGCGCAGGATCAGCCGCGCGTCGAACGGCTTCGGAATGAGGTAGTCGGGGCCGAACTTCAGCTCCTGCCCAGCATAGGCGGCAGCCACCTCGTCACTCGTCTCGGCCTTGGCCAGGGCTGCGATCTCGCGCACGCAAGCCAGCTTCATGGCCTCGGTGATCTTGGTCGCGCCGCAATCGAGCGCACCGCGGAAGATGTACGGGAAGCACAGGACGTTGTTGACCTGGTTCGGGTAGTCGCTGCGCCCGGTGGCGATGATGCAGTCGGGCCGCACACCCTTGGCCAGCTCGGGCCGGATCTCGGGCTCGGGGTTGGCCAGCGCCAGGATGATGGGCTTGTCGGCCATCGTCAGCACCATCTCGGCCGACAGCACACCGGCGGCCGAGCAGCCCAGGAAGACATCGGCAGCCACGATCGCATCGGCCAGCGTGCGGGCCTCGGTGCGCTGGCAGTAGCGCAGCTTGCTCTCGTCCAGGCGCGCAAAGTCTTCGCGCCCTTCGCGCACCACGCCCTTGCTGTCGACGACGAAGATGTTGTCGCGCCTGACGCCCAGGCCGACCATCACGTCCAGGCAGGCAATCGCCGCAGCGCCGGCGCCCGAGACCGTGAGCTTGATCTGGCCGATCGGCTTGCCCACCAGCTCCAACCCGTTGAGCAACGCAGCCGCCGAGATGATGGCGGTGCCATGCTGGTCGTCGTGGAAGACCGGGATGTTCATGCGCTCGCGCAGCTTCCTCTCGATGTAGAAGCACTCAGGCGCCTTGATGTCCTCGAGGTTGACGCCGCCCAGCGTGGGCTCGAGCGCGGCCACGATGTCGACCAGCTTGTCGGGGTCGCGCTCGGCCAGTTCGATGTCGAAGACGTCGATACCGGCGAACTTCTTGAACAGGCAGCCCTTGCCTTCCATCACCGGCTTGCCGGCCAGCGGGCCGATGTCACCCAGGCCCAGCACCGCGGTGCCGTTGGTGATGACGCCGACCAGGTTGGCGCGCGAGGTGTATTCGGCTGCCAGCGACGGGTCTTGCTTGATCGCCAGGCAGGCATAGGCCACGCCCGGTGAATAGGCCAGCGACAGGTCTCGCTGATTGGACAGGGG
>JANOJJ010000667.1:0-11531 GCA_031408155.1 Rubrivivax sp. | reverse complement strand
ATCGCGGCGTGTTTCCTCCTTGGAATCCTGAATCCGCGACTGAACGGGGTTGGCGCACTCGCCGCGCTCTGGACCGGGTTCGTCCTCGGCTTCGCGCGGCTGTTGCTCGAGCTGTCGAAGGGTGGTCTTACCCCAGGTGGGCTGTTGCACTGGTATGCGAGCATCAACTTCCTGCACTTCGCAGCACTGCTGTTCGTGCTTTGCAGCGCGATTCTCATCGCGGTGAGCTTCCTGACTCCTCCGCCTGAGCCGGCTCGGGTGAACGATCTGATGCGCATGGCGGTGCTGCTGCAGCCGGTGTCGGGCCTGGCCGGCCAGGGTATGGCCACCGTCCAGGTGGCCGAGACGCTGGAGCTACGGCGCACGCTGGCGCGTCGCCTGCTGCTCGACACCATGTGGCAACAGGCGCTGCTGGTGGCGTTGATCGCTGGCGTGGTGGTGCTGGTGGTCCAGCGCGCCACCCGGCCGGTGCGATCCCTCAGCGACCAGTTGCGCAACCGCGCTGAAGACGACCTGTCGCCGGTGCACGCCGCCGATGCGCCGCGTGAGCTGCAGCCGGTGATCGAAGCGACCAACACCGTGATGGCCCGACTGTCCGGTCTGCTGGACCACCAGCAGCGCTTCGTGCGCGACGCATCGCACCAGTTGCGCACGCCGCTGGCGGTGCTCAAGGCGCAGGTGCAGTCGGCGCGCCGCGGCGATGTCGATCCGCAGCAGGCGTTGCAGGAGATCGACAGCACGGTCGAGCGCGCAACCGAGCTCGCCAACCAGATGCTGGCCCTGGCCAAGGTCGAACAGCTGCGCCAGCAAGGCGACGCCCCGCTGGTCGACTGGGAGCCGGTGCTGCGCGCAGTGGCGCTGGACCTGGCGCCGCTGATCGCCGAGCGCCAGCTCGATTTCGACCTGCAGAGCGTTCCCCTCTGTGTGCGTTGCCACGAGTGGTCGCTGCGCGAGCTGGTGCGCAACCTGCTGCACAACGCCATCAAGCACACCCCGAGCGCGGGCCTGCTGGCAATCCGGCTTCGATCGAGCAGCGGACAGGCCGTGCTCGAGGTCCGCGACGGTGGCCCCGGCATCAGCCCCGAACAGCGCCAACGCCTGTTCCAGCCCTTTGCCGCCGGCGATCCGCGCAGCGGATCGGGATTGGGCCTGGCCATCTGCCAGCAGATCGCGCGCGCGGCCGGCGGCAGCATCACGCTCGACAACCGGGTCGATCAGATGCGGGTTGTCGGCCTGGACGCGACCGTGCGGCTGCCGCTGGCGCGCGCGCTGACGGACAATCGACCCTGATGCCCGACCCGACTCCACTCGAACGCGTGCGCCTGGACAAATGGCTGTGGGCAGCGCGCCTGTACAAGACACGATCGCTGGCCGCCGACGAGGTGGCCAAGGGCCGCGTCACGGTCAACGGCCAGGCCACCAAGGCGTCGCGCGAGTTGCGGCCAGGGGACCTGCTGGAGTTGCGCCAGGGCGTAACCGTCCGCGTGCTGCTGGTGCGCGGCCTGAGCCTGCTGCGTGGCCCGGCCCCGGTGGCGCAGACCCTCTATGAAGAGACCGCATTGAGCAAGGCCGCACGCGAGGCCGCCGCGGCCGAGCGGCGCCTGGGCGTCGAGCCGGCCGATGCGCTGCAGCAGGGCCGGCCGACCAAGCGTGACCGCCGCCAACTGGCGGACTGGAACCGCTGGAGCGCCAGCGCCGACGACAGCGGCTGATCGCCGTCCGCCAGCCGGGTGTTCCGACGTCTGCTCGCCCGGCTGCCGGGTCGAACGGACAACCCTCTTGATTTCACGGGCTATGCCCTCAACTGGCCGCGCGTACCGAAAACCAGGCGTTCCCAGAGCGTTTCATGAGCACCGACCAACCTACCCAGACGCAAGCAACCGAAGGCCCCCCGGCCGAAGCAGCCGATCCATCCATCACTATCGCCGCCGATACAGTCGAAGCGCAGTTGGCCGACCTGCAGGCACGCCACACCGAGGTGTCCGACGCCTACCTGCGCGCCAAGGCCGAAACCGAGAACGTGCGCCGACGGGCCGAGGAGGATATCGCCAAGGCACGCAAGTTTGCCGTCGAGTCGTTTGCCGAGAGCCTGCTGCCGGTAACGGACAGCCTCGAGGCCGCACTGGCAATCAATAACGCCACGCAGGAGCAACTGCTCGAAGGCGTGAACCTGACCCTGCGCCAGCTGGGTCAGGCTCTGGAACGTAACAAGGTGGTACCGATTGCACCACCAGCCGGAACGCGCTTCGATCCCCACCAGCACCAGGCCATCAGCGTGGTGCCGGCCGAGCAGGACGCCAACACCGTGGTCAGCGTGCTGCAGAAGGGCTATTTGATCGCCGACCGCGTGCTGCGTCCTGCCCTGGTGACGGTGGCCGCACCCAAGTGATGCCGATACAGCCCTGGCGCCCTTGAAATGCGCCCTCGTCAGCCACAACTCGAAGACAACCGAATCCAGCTTCAGGAGCACCGAACATGGGAAAGATCATCGGCATCGACCTCGGCACCACCAACTCTTGCGTGGCCATCATGGAAGGCAACACCACCAAGGTGATCGAGAACAGTGAAGGCGCGCGCACGACGCCGTCGATCATTGCCTACCAGGACGATGGTGAAGTGCTGGTCGGCGCCTCGGCCAAGCGCCAGGCGGTCACCAATCCGAGGAACACCGTCTATGCCTCCAAGCGCCTGATCGGTCGCAAATTCACCGAGAAGGAAGTGCAGAAGGACATCGACCTGATGCCCTACAAGATTCTGGCCGCCGACAACGGCGACGCCTGGATCGAGGTACGCGGCAAGAAGCTGGCGCCGCCGCAGATCAGCGCCGAAGTGCTGCGCAAGATGAAGAAGACCGCCGAGGACTACCTCGGTGAAGAGGTGACCGAAGCCGTGATCACGGTGCCGGCCTACTTCAACGACAGCCAGCGCCAGGCGACCAAGGATGCCGGGCGCATTGCCGGCCTCGAGGTCAAGCGCATCATCAACGAGCCTACCGCCGCGGCGCTGGCGTTCGGCCTCGACAAGCACGGCAAGGGTGACCGCAAGATCGCCGTCTTCGACCTCGGTGGCGGCACCTTCGACATCTCGATCATCGAGATCGCCGATGTCGACGGCGAGAAGCAGTTCGAGGTGCTGTCGACCAACGGCGACACCTTCCTCGGCGGCGAGGACTTCGACCAGCGCATCATCGACTACATCGTCACCGAGTTCAAAAAGGAACAAGGCGTCGACCTGACCCGTGACGTGCTGGCGCTGCAGCGACTGAAGGAAGCGGCCGAGAAGGCCAAGATCGAGCTCAGCAACAGCACGCAGACCGACGTCAACCTGCCCTACATCACAGCCGATGCGTCAGGCCCGAGGCACCTGAACATCAAGCTCACGCGCGCCAAGCTCGAAAGCCTGGTCGACGAGTTGATCGAGCGCACGATGGAGCCCTGCCGCATCGCGGTCAAGGATGCCGGCGTCAAGCTCACCGAGATCGACGACGTGATCCTGGTCGGCGGCATGACTCGCATGCCCAAGGTGCAGGACAAGGTCAAGGAGTTCTTCGGCCGGGATCCGCGCAAGGACGTGAACCCCGATGAGGCGGTTGCCGTCGGCGCTGCGATCCAGGGCCAGGTACTGGGCGGCGAGCGCAAGGACGTGCTGCTGCTGGACGTGACGCCGCTGTCGCTGGGCATCGAGACGCTGGGCGGCGTGATGACCAAGATGATCAAGAAGAACACCACCATCCCGACCAAGTTCGCGCAGGTGTTCAGCACCGCCGACGACAACCAGCCGGCGGTGACGATCAAGGTCTACCAGGGCGAGCGCGAGATCGCGCAGGGCAACAAGAGCCTGGGCGAGTTCAACCTCGAAGGCATCCCGCCGTCGCCGCGCGGCCTGCCGCAGATCGAGGTGACCTTCGACATCGATGCCAACGGCATCCTGCACGTAGGCGCCAAGGACAAGGCCACCGGGAAGGAAAACAAGATCACCATCAAGGCCAACTCGGGCCTGAGTGTGGCCGAGATCGAAAAGATGGTGCAGGACGCCGAAGCCAATGCCGTCGAAGACAAGAAGAAACTCGAACTGGTGCAGGCACGCAATCAGGCCGACTCGATGATCCACTCGGTCAAGAAGAGCCTGGCCGAGCATGGCGGCAAGCTCGAAGCCGGCGAGAAGGACAAGATCGAGTCCGCGCTGAAGGACGCCGAAGAGGCGCTCAAGAGCGACGACAAGGCCACGATCGAAGCCAAGACCGAAGCTCTGATGACGGCCAGCCAGAAGCTCGGCGAGAAGATCTACGCCGATCAGGCGGCCGCCGCGGCAGCCGCCGCCGGTGGCGGGGCTGGTGCGGCAGACGAAGCAGCGCAAGGCGCCCAGGCCTCGTCTGCCGCCAAGCCGGCCGACGACAACGTGGTCGACGCGGAGTTCAAGGAAGTAAAGAAGTGACCTGCCGATATCCCGGCCAGGCCCGCGGCCGGCCGTGATATCACGCCGCGTTCGATGTGACAGGCAGCGCCTGCACGTCAACGCGGCGGTTTCGTTTCGAAGACTGCGAACATCACAATGGCAAAGCGCGACTACTACGACATCCTCGGTGTGCCCAAGAACGCAACCGACGAGGACATCAAGAAGGCCTACCGCAAGCTGGCCATGAAGCACCACCCTGACCGCAACCAGGGTGATGACGCCAAGAAATCCGAAGACAAGTTCAAGGAAGCCAAAGAGGCCTACGAGATGCTCTCGGACGCGCAAAAGCGCGCGGCCTACGACCAGTACGGACACGCCGGCGTCGACCCCAGCATGGGTGGTGGCCGCGGCGGGCCGGGAGCCGAGGGATTCGGCGGCTTTGCCGAAGCCTTCGGCGACATCTTTGGCGACATCTTCGGTGGCCAGGGCGGCGGCCGGCGCGGCGGCGGCGGTCAGCAGGTCTATCGCGGCAGCGATCTCAGCTACGCGATGGAGATGTCGCTCGAAGAGGCGGCGGGCGGCAAGGACACGCAGATCCGGATCCCGAGTTGGGACAGTTGCGACACCTGCCACGGCAGCGGCGCCAAGCCCGGCACCAGTGCCAAGACCTGCTCCAGTTGCAACGGCGCAGGCACCGTGCATCTGCGCCAGGGTTTCTTCAGCATCCAGCAGACCTGCCCGCATTGCCGCGGCAGCGGCAAGATCATTGCTGAACCCTGCACCACGTGCAACGGCGCCGGCAAGATCAAGCGGCAGAAGACGCTGGAAGTGAAGATCCCTGCCGGCATCAACGAAGGCATGCGCATCCGCTCGGCCGGCAATGGCGAGCCGGGCACCAACGGAGGCCCTGCGGGCGACCTGTACATCGAAATCCGCATCAAGCAGCATGAGATTTTCGAGCGTGACGGTGATGACCTGCATTGCACGGTGCCGGTCAGCATGACGCTGGCCGCGCTGGGCGGCACGATCGAGGTGCCCAACCTGACGGGCAAGGCCGAGATCGAGTTGCCCGAAGGTACCCAGCACGGCAAGACCTTCCGCCTGCGCGGCAAGGGCATCAAGGGCATACGCTCGAGCTACCCGGGCGACCTGTACAGCCACATCACGGTGGAAACGCCGGTCAAGCTGACCGAGCACCAGCGCAAGCTGCTCAGGGAGTTGGAAGACTCGATCCGCAAGGGCGGCGACAAGCATTCGCCGAACGCCAAAAGCTGGACCGACCGCGTGAAGGACCTCTTCAAATAGGGGCTGGCGGGCGGGTCAGAACAAGGTGCCCTGGGCGCCCCTGGAGGTCTGCTCGGCGGTCGCGCCTTCGACGCCCGACACTTGATGGCCGCGTCGAAACTGCGTCAGGTCGAGTTCGACGCGTTCACGGTTCAGGCCCAGCCGGGCGGCGGCCTTCTGGAAGCGCTGGCGCAGCAGTTGCGCCCAGATGCCGCGCCCCGTCATGCGGGAGCCGAACTGCGCATCGTTGTCTTTGCCACCCCGCATTTCGCGCACGCGCGCCATGATGCGCGCCGCCCGCTCGGGAACATGCTGCTGCAGCCAGTTCTGGAACAGCGGATTGACTTCCCACGGCAGGCGCAACACGATGCTGAAGGCCGAAGTTGCACCTGCCTCGGCGGCGGCCTCGAGAATGCGTTCGAGTTCGGGCTCGTTGAGGAACGGAATCACCGGCGACACGCTGACGCCGACCGGGATGCCGGCCTTTGCCAGCGCGGTGACGGTGCGCAATCGACGCTCGGGGGCTGCCGCTCGCGGCTCCAGCACACGGGCGAGTTGCGGGTCGAGCGTGGTGATCGACAGGTAGACCGCCGCCAACCGGCGCTGTGCCATCGGCGCGATGAGATCGATGTCGCGTTCGACCCCGGCCGACTTGGTGATAAGCGAGAACGGGTGCCGGTGTTCTGCCAGTACCTCGATCAGCGAGCGTGTGATGCGCAGGCGCCGCTCGGCGGGCTGGTAGGCGTCGGTTGCCGAGCCGATGTTGAGCAGCAGCGGCTCGTAGTTGGGTTGGGCGAAGGCCTGTCGCAAACGCGCGGCGGCGTTAACCTTGGCGAAGATGCGCGTTTCGAAATCGAGCCCGGGCGACAGGTTCAGGTAGCTGTGTGTTGGCCGCGCATAGCAGTAAATGCAGCCATGCTCGCAGCCGCGGTACGGGTTGATCGACAGGTCGAAGGCGATGTCGGGTGAATCGTTGCTGGCCAGGATGGCCTTCACGCGCTGTTCGATGATCTGCGTCTGCGGCGTGACCATCTCTTCGCGGGCGGCCTGCTCGAGCGTGCCCCAACCATCGTCGAAGGTCTCGCGTCGGTCGGAAGCAAACCGCTGTTCGATCGCCCAGACCGTGCCACGGCCCTTCAATGGCGCGTAGACCAGGGTGGCCGGCGGCGAGTTGGTCACGGGGCTGACGAAGGGCAAAGGAATACTGTAAATTTATACAGTCTGTCGCCACCCGTCAAGCGGCGAGCACAGGATCAGTAGTCGCTGCCCAGGCTGCCAGGAGCCAGGTTGTCGAATTTGGTCAGCGGCTTCAGGAAGGTCAGCTTGACCGTACCCACCGGCCCGTTGCGCTGCTTGCCGATCACGATCTCGGCGATGCCCGGTTCTTTGCTGTCCTTGTTGTAGTACTCGTCGCGGTAGATGAACATGATGACGTCGGCATCCTGCTCGATCGCACCCGACTCGCGCAGGTCGCTCATCATCGGCCGCTTGTCGTTGCGCGACTCCACGCTTCGATTCAGCTGCGACAACGCGATCACCGGGCACTGCAGTTCCTTGGCCAGCGCCTTCAAGCCGCGCGAGATCTCGCCGATTTCGGTGGCGCGGTTCTCGTCACTGCCCGAACTCGAGCCGCTCATCAGCTGCAGGTAGTCAACCACGATCAGGCCCAGGGTGCCACCGAACTGGCGCGCCATGCGGCGCGAACGTGCCCGCAGTTCGACCGAGTTGAGTGCCGGCGTCTCGTCGATGAAGATCGACGCGTTCTTCAGGCGGTCGACCGCTTCAGCCAGCTTCTCCCAGTCGTGGTCCTTCAGGTTGCCCGTGCGCAGGCCCGACTGGTCGATGCGACCGAGCGAGCCGACCATGCGCAGGGCCAGTTGCGAAGCACCCATTTCCATCGAGAACACCAGCACCGGCAGCCCTTCGGACACCGCCACATGCTCGGCGATGTTGAGTGCGAACGCGGTCTTGCCCATCGACGGACGAGCCGCCAGCACGATCAGGTCCCCCTTCTGCAGGCCGGCGGTCAGGCGGTCAACGTCGTAGAAACCGGTGCGCACGCCGGTCACCTCCTCGGCGCCGTTCTCGTGCAGTTCGTTGACACGGTCGAGCAGCGCCACCACCAGCTTGTCCATGCTCTGGAAGCCCTGGCGCTGGCGCGAGCCTTCTTCGCCGATCTTGAAGATCTTGCTCTCGGCTTCGTCGAGGATCTGCGTCACCGCCCGCCCCTGCGGGCTGAAGGCGTTGGTCGCGATCTCGTCGCTGGCGGCAATCAGCTTGCGCAGGATCGCTCGCTCACGCACGATCTCTGCATAACGCCTCATGTTGGCTGCACTGGGCACGCTCTGCGCCAGCGCATTGAGGTACGACAGGCCGCCGCAATCGTTGGCCTTGCCGATGCCTTGCAGCTGTTCGAAGACCGTGATCACGTCGGCCGGCTTGGCCGCGCCGACCAGCGCGCCGACCGCGGCGTAGATCAGCTTGTGCTCGTGGCGATAGAAGTCGCTGTCGGTCAACAGATCGGCCGCACGATCCCAGGCCAGGTTGTCGAGCAGCAGGCCGCCAAGCACGCTCTGCTCGGCCTCCACCGAGTGCGGAGGGACCCGCAGGCGCGCCACGTCGTCGTCGCGCAGTGCAGCCGAATCGCGAGGATCAAACAAAGTCGTCATGGCGTGATGATGCAGCAGCCGCCGCCCTCGGGATGTGGACAAACCTGTGGGAATGCGGGGGGCGAACGGGAGATTGGACGCGCGCCAGAATCGGGATAGAGGTCGATCATTGCTGATGCAGCCGCTCATCGGCAGCCGTATCCTCGCGCTGCGCGAGCAGCGCGTGATGTTTGATGCCGACCTGGCCGAACTCGAAGACAAGACCGAGGCACTGGCCAGGAGCCACGACACCTTCAGCCGCAACGCGCGCAACCCGCTCGAGCAGGTCTTCGACGCGCTGCGCGACCTCATGACGCCGCCCGATCCGCGCAAGCGGCCGATCGGGTTCATCAACGCCGAGGGCAGGGTGAAGAAGATCTCGGGGGCAAGAAGCAAGACTTGACCCCGACGGTGCGCGCACTCGGCGTCCAAGGGCGTTGCAATCGGCAACTTGCCATCTGGTTCCGGCATCTTCGGCACGCCCATGCTGTTCCAGTTGCTGCAGGCGGTGCGCGACACAGCAGGCATCCCCAGCCGCCTGGGCGGACCCGAGGACTACGAGCCGCGTACACTGGGCACATGGCCGAATCCGTCGAGAATTTGATCATCGAACACCTCAAGGCGCTTCGCAATGAGTTGCGCGACTTTCGTGCCCAGCACGACCTCGACATGGAAGATCTGCGTCAGCGCCTTTCCCACCTCGAACGCGCGATGGCCGGCGTCAAGCGCGATCAGGCGGGTCAGTATGAAGATTCGGCGCGTCAGCAAGTCGTTCTCGACCAACTGACCAAGCGCATTGAAAGAATCGAGAAGCGGCTCGAACTGATCTGAGATCGGTAGCACTCGACTTGAGACTGCCGATCGCCCGCGATTCGCGAACTGGCATCTGCAACATGACCATCGCACCCGGCATCTTCTGCACGCCGATGCTGTCCAGCATGCCGCAGGCGGTGCAGGACGCTCTGGCCGGCAGCGTGCCCTTCCCCAGCCGCCTGGGCCGCCCCGGGGACTATGGAGCTTGGGGTCGCACCCTCTGCCAGGGTCAGGCGAGCTTGACAAACCGCCCGTAGCGCTTGAGTGTGGCGTCGGCAGTCAGTAGCGTGATCTGGTCGTCCATCGCCTGCGCCACCAGCAGGCGGTCGAACGGATCGCGATGAACCCAGGGCAGCGACGCCAGCCGAAACAGATGCGGCGCCCTGATCGGCAATTCGACGAAGCCCACTTCCAGCAGTGACCGGTGCAACAAGCCAGGGTCGACCGAAAAGTCCGGCCGACCCAGCGAGGTCTTGATCGCCACCTCCCAAATCGTCGCCAGGCTGAACGCCAACGGCACTTCGCGCGATTGCAACAGCCTGGCCGCCATTGGCGTCAAACGCGTGGGCTCGAACGCCGCCCACAGCAGCAGTTGGGTGTCGACCAGAAGCGTGGCTACGGTCAACGCTGCGCCGCGAACATGGCCGCGATGTCATCGGCAAACGCCGTCTTCACGTCAGCCTGAATCACGCCCTTGCCCGCGAGAAAACCCAGGGCCCGCACCGCGGACGGCGCATCGATCGGCACGACCCTCACCATCGGTTTGCCCGCCTTTGCGATGATGAATTCGCGCCCCTTCGCCGCCTGGTCAACCAGGCGGGAAAGCTGGGTCTTGGCTTCGTGGATGTTGACGGTCACGGTCATCTGGTGCACCTGTTGGTCATGTCGCGTGGACTAAGTCTACCGTATCGGATCACAGACAATCGAAGCACGCCGACGGCAGCAGCGCGCCTCGATGGGTGATCCTCCAGGCAGCCGAAGCCGCGACCGCGGGCGGCATGGACGGCATTTGCATGCAGATCACCCCATCCATGCTTGCCCGCATCGGCACCCGCAGATCAGCATTGACCCGCACGTCTTCAGCACGCCGATGCTGTTCCAGATGCCGCAGTCGGTGCACGACGCACTGGCCGCCAGCGTGCCCTTTCCCAGCCGCCTGGGCCGCCCTGACGACTACGCCAAGCTGGTGCATTAGATCATCACCAACGACATGCTCAACGGCGAGGTGATCAGGCTCGACGGGGCGATCCGGCTGGCACCGCGGTGAACCGCGAGCCATGCATGAGCGGGCGGCCTGCTGTTCGAGCGTCTCACCCGAACGAAGATACCTTTCTCTCAGCACCTGGGCAACAGTCAACAGTCAATTGCCAATCAGATCAAGGCGACGTTCGATGCGCTCGAGCCTGTCCAGCAACCGGTCGAGCGTCACCTGCTGGCGCGCGTCAGTTTCGTCGCCGGACGAAACCTCGCGCTTGACGAGCACCATGGCGGATATCAGACTCGACATACGATGCTTCAGATCAGACATGTCTTCCAGGATTCGATCAACTCGCGAACGAATGTGCCTCAGGTGTTCGACGATCAGGTTCTCGACGCTATCTGTAATGGGTTGCTCTCCGATCGCCTCAAGCTTACACATTCGGCCGGTCAACCGGAAGCTCATGCTCGTCGGGATCGGCCGAGGAGTTGACTGAGCTGCTTTCGAGTCCCGTTCACAAGGAGCATCTCGGTCAACTCTCTGCCGGCGGCGTCAACTCGAACCGCCTGGCCGCCGACGCTATGAGCCGCAACGAGACCGAGCCGACCGGCGAGCGCGGCGTGCTGAACAGCACCGCCAGAGTGGCCGCCTGCGACGGCCAGATCGGCCAGGCCGCCTATTCGGCGTCCAAAGGCGGGGTGGTCGGCATGACGCAGCCGATCGCGCGTGACAGGGCCGGATCGAAGAATTCCACCGTGGCCAGTTGCGGCACGAAGTAGTGCATCGCCTGCGAGTCCTATCGCGTCTTGCGCCCGGCAGGATGTCCAGCGACAGCCGGAAGCGGTCCAGGTCCTCGTCGACGTGCTCGCGCAGGGCTGCCTCCATCGCCTCGTCCATGAACGCGCCCAGGTCGAGGTCGTACGCGGCCTGCCAACGGCCGGCATGAGGCAAGGCCGCCTGCAGTTCGCGCGGCAGGCGTGAGAAGGCGGCGGTGCCACGGTCAGCTGCGCGCCGCAGGCCCTGGTCGCTTCGTGTGCACGCCCCTTTCGTTCGTACAGTCGCCCGCGCATCAACAGCGTCAGCAGGTCGTACGGGTCCAGCGCCTGGGTGCGCTACGGCGACGCCTCCTGGGCCGCGTCGTCGCCGCGCTGCTGATGCACCAGGGCCAAGGTGATCCAGCGCTGCAGGTTTAC
>JANOJJ010000506.1:0-1738 GCA_031408155.1 Rubrivivax sp. | reverse complement strand
GAGGTGCGCGCCGGTGCGGCCGTGGCCGATCTACGCGCGGATCTGGGTCGACCCGGAGCAGAACAGGAAGATGGGCTTGGCTTGACCCCGTGCCCGACCGGCCCCGGGGGCTTACCCTGAGCGGGGCCTGAAATCCAAATTCGAGCGTGGATGTTTGGATTCGACTCGGCTATAACGCTGATCGGTTCCATACCAGCAACTCCAAAGCGATGATCCGCAACGAAGTCGAACGGCCTGCGACTCGGCCACACGAAAGCCAAGCCGGCTGATGGGCGCCTACCTCGCGCGCCGCCTGTTGGCGCTGCTGCCGACCCTGGTGCTGGCCTCGCTGATCGTGTTCATCACGATCCGCTTGATCCCCGGTGACGTGATCGACCTGATGCTCAGCCAGAACGACGTGGCGGCCGACAAACTCAGCCGTGATCAGTTGGTCGCCGCGCTCGGCCTCGACCGCCCGATGTGGCAGCAATACCTGCGCTGGGTCGGCGCGATCGTGCTGCACGGCGACCTCGGCCAGTCGTTGTGGCAGAACGCGCCGGTGACCGAACTGCTGCTCGGCCGGCTGCCGGTGACGTTCCAGCTCGGCGCCATGGCGCTGATCGTGGCGCTGTGCATCGCGCTGCCCATCGGCACCTACTCGGCGCTGCGGCAGGACACCGCGGGCGATTACCTCGGCCGCTCGTTCTCGATCCTGCTGCTGGCCGTGCCCAGCTTCTGGCTGGCAACGATGGTGATGGTCTTCCCGTCGATCTGGTGGGGCTGGTCGCCCGAGGTCAACTACGTGCGCTTCTCCGACAACCCCGTACAGAACCTCAAGCAGATGGCGTTGCCCGCGGTGGTGCTGGGCGCCGGACTGTCGGCCATCACGATGCGGCTGATGCGCACGATGCTGCTCGAGGTGCTGCGCCAGGATTACATCCGCACCGCCTGGGCCAAGGGGCTGCCCGAGCGGCTGGTGGTCGTGCGCCACGCGCTGCGCAACGCGATGGTGCCGGTGATCACGCTGGTGGGCCTGCAGACGCCGTTGCTGATCGGCGGCGCGGTGATCATCGAGCAGATCTTCGTCATCCCCGGCATGGGCCTGCTGCTGCTCGACGCCGTCAACCAGCGCGACTACCCGATCATCACCGGCGTCTTTCTGGTCGTGGGCGTGGCCGTGATGCTGATCAATCTGGCCGTCGACCTGAGCTATGGCCTGCTCGACCCCAAGATCCGCTACCGCTGATGGCCGCCGTCCTCACCGCCACCGCGGCGCCGCGTCCGGCCGGCTTCCTGCTGCGCCTGTTCCGCGACAAGCCGCTGGGTGCGGCCGGTGGCGTGCTGATGCTGCTGTTCATCGTGGTCGGCGTCTTCGCGCCGTGGATCGCGCCGTTCGGCTTCAACGACATCGCGCCGAGCGAGCGGCTGCAGGCCCCGTCGCTCGAGCACTGGTTCGGCACCGACAACCTGGGCCGCGACGTGCTGTCGCGCTGCATCCACGGCGCGCAGCTGTCGGTCATCATCGGCTGCGCGGCGGCGGCACTCGCCACGCTGATCTCGGGCGTGGTGGGCATCGTCAGCGGCTACTTCGGCGGCAGGTTCGACCTCTTCGTGCAGCGCTTCGTCGACGCCTGGATGAGCTTTCCAGACTTGATCATCCTGATCGTCGTCGTCTCGGTGCTCGGCCCGGGCATGCCGCAGATCATCGGCACGCTGGGCCTGCTGCTGGGCATCGGTGGCTCGCGCATCGTGCGCTCGG
>JANOJJ010000461.1:0-4164 GCA_031408155.1 Rubrivivax sp. | reverse complement strand
GGCCCTTCAAGCCGAGCGACCAGGCCTGTTGATAGAGCTGTTCGAAATCGGCATACGGATAGTCGGCCGGCACGTTCACCGTCTTGCTGATCGCGGTATCGATGAAGGGCGCCACCGCGGCGACCATCTCGGCATGCGCCTGCGCACTCATCTCGAGCGCCGTGACGAAGGCCGGCGTGAGGGCTGCGTCGGCGCCGCGCAGGTGGCGATACAGGCGCCAGGCGTGGTCTTCGACCGCGTATTCGCGCAGGCTGCCGTCGGGCATGCGCTTCTTGCGCGTGTAGGTCCAGCTGAAGGCCGGCTCGATGCCGTTGCTGGCGTTGTCCGCGAAGGCCAGGCTGATGGTGCCGGTGGGCGCGTTCGACAACAGGTGCGAGTTGCGCAGCCCATGCTGGCGGATGCGCTCACGCAAGGCAGCCGGCAGCCGGGTGGCAAAGGTGGCGCCACTGAGGAACAGGTCGGCGTTGAAGAGCGGAAAGGCGCCGCGCTCGCGTGCCAGCTCGACACTGGCCTCGTAGGCCGCGTCGCGCATCACCTCGGAGATGTGGCGCGCCATCTCGCGCGCGGGCTCGGTGTCGTAGCGCAGGCCGAGCATCACGAGCGCGTCGCCCAGGCCGGTGAAGCCCAGTCCGATGCGGCGCTTGCGCCGCGCTTCGTCCTGCTGCTGGGTCAGTGGCCAGACGCTGATGTCGAGCACGTTGTCGAGCATGCGCACGGCGACCTTGGCCACCTGCACGAAGCCGGCCTCGTCGAACGCAGCGTCGTCGTCGAACGGCCGCTGCACGAAGCGCGTAAGGTCGATCGACCCCAGGCAGCAGCAGCCGTAGGGCGGCAGCGGCTGTTCGGCGCAGGGGTTGGTGCTGGCGATCGACTCGCAGTAGGCCAGGTTGTTGTCGCGGTTGATGGTGTCCAGGAAGAGCACGCCGGGCTCGGCATGGTCATAGGTCGACCGCATGATCTGGTCCCACAGCGAGCGCGCGGGCAGCTTGCTATAGACCCAGTCACCCGGCCCGCCGGCGCTGTCGCCGCGATGGTAGGCACCGGCGTCCTTCTGCCCGGGACCCGGTTCGGCGCGGTGCACCAACTCGATCTCGCCATCGGCCTTGACGGCCTGCATGAAGGCGTCGGTCACGCCGACGCTGATGTTGAAGTTCTTCAAGTCGCCGCGGTCCTTGGCGTGGATGAACTCCTCGATGTCGGGGTGGTCACAGCGCAACACACCCATCTGCGCGCCGCGGCGTG
Organism: Rubrivivax sp.; assembly: GCA_031408155.1. Classification (GTDB taxonomy): domain Bacteria; phylum Pseudomonadota; class Gammaproteobacteria; order Burkholderiales; family Burkholderiaceae_C; genus Rubrivivax. The sequence continues at coordinate 2,922 of JANOJJ010000461.1, read as the reverse complement.
CGCCGGCCGACTCGACCGTCTCGCACGAGCGGTCGAACACGCGCATGTAGCTCACCGGGCCCGACGCGCTGCTTTGTGTACTGCCGACCCAGGCCCCGTGCGGGCGGATGCGGCTGAAGTCGTAGCCCACGCCGCCACCCCGGCGCATGGTCTCGGCGGCCTCGGTCAGCGCGGGGTAGATGCCGGGGTGGCCGTCTTCGATCTGGGCCATCGAGTCCCCCACCGGCTGCACGAAGCAGTTGATCAGCGTGGCCGCCAGTTCGGTGCCCGCCGCCGACTGGATGCGGCCAGCCGGGATGAACCCCTGCTCCAGCGCCCACAGGAAGCGGGCCTCCCAGTCGCTGCGCCGCGGCGGGCTCTCGGCCTGCGCCAGGGCGCGCGCAACGCGCTGGTGGACCTGCAGGGCTGAGTCCTCGTCACCCTTGGCGTACTTCTCCTTGAGCACCTCGGCGCTGATGGGTTGAGCGGGCAAGGCAGCCGCGGTGGCCGCGATCGAGGGCTGGACGTGCGAAGCGGGCATTCGGGTCTCCATGGCGAGGGCGGGACGTTAAGGCGTGACCCCGACTGCTGTCTTGATGTGGCTCAGGCGGCAGGTGCCGATTCGGGTTCGTCCGGTCAGGCCGGCCGGGCTGTCGCTCGCTGGGTGGGCGGGGACGGTTCCATGGCGCCATTGTTGAGCCGAAACCGGCTGCCCAGGTGACGACCGGGCACTGGACAGCCGGCTCGCGCCTGATCATTTGCTTCAGTTTTGAATCATTTAGACTCGAGCTTCCTGGGCGATCAGCATGCCAACGCGCCGCCTCTGACGACGAGACAGGAAGCCTCATGAAGATCGTCTGCATCGGTGGTGGCCCGGCCGGCCTGTACTTCGCCTTGTTGATGAAGTTGCAGGACCCGGCGCACGACATCAGCGTCGTCGAACGCAACCGGCCCTACGACACCTTCGGCTGGGGCGTGGTCTTTTCCGACCAGACGCTGGGCAACCTGCGTGCGGCCGACCCGGTGACCTGCGGACACATCCTCGATGCCTTCAACCACTGGGACGACATCGAGGTTCATATCCGCGGCCACAAGGTGCGCTCCGGCGGCCATGGCTTTTGTGGCATCGGGCGCAAGCGGCTGCTCAACATCCTGCAGCGGCGCTGCGAAGACCTGGGCGTCCAGCTGGTCTTCGAGACCGATGTCGGCGGTGACGAGCAGTACCCCGATGCCGACCTGATCATCGCCAGTGATGGCCTGAACAGCCGCATCCGCGGCAAGTATGCCGCCACCTACAGGCCCGACGTCGACACGCGCCTGTGTCGCTTCGTCTGGCTGGGTACGCGCAAGCTGTTCGAGGCCTTCACCTTCGCCTTCGAAGAGACCGAACAGGGCTGGGTGCAGGCTCATGCCTACCGCTTCGACGACAGCACCTCGACCTTCATCGTGGAGACGCCCGAACCGGTGTGGCGCGCGCTCGGGCTGGACGCGATGGACAAGGACGCCGCGATCGCGTTCTGCGAGCGGCTGTTCGCCAGCCAGCTCGACGGCCACGCGCTGATGTCCAACGCCAGCCACCTGCGCGGCTCGGCGCAGTGGATCCGATTCCCGCGTGTGATCTGCCGGCGCTGGGTGCACCACAACGGTCGCGCGCCGGTGGTGCTGATGGGCGACGCGGCGCACAGCGCGCATTTTTCAATCGGCTCGGGCACCAAGCTTGCTTTCGAGGACGCGATCGAACTGGCGCGCTGCATCGGTCGCCGACGCGACGATCTGGGTGGCGCGCTGCAGGACTACGAGGCCGCGCGCAGCATCGACGTGGCGCGCATCCAGAACGCCGCCCGCAACTCGACCGAATGGTTCGAGCATGTCGATCGTTATGCACAGCTGCCGCCGCAGCAATTTGCCTATTCGCTGCTGACGCGCAGCCAGCGCATCAGTCACGAGAACCTGCGCCTGCGCGACAAGACTTACATCCAGCAGCACGAAGATTGGTTCGCCGATCGCGCCGGTGCTGCAAGGGTCGCCGGGCAGGGGCCGATCCCGCCGATGTTCACGCCCTTCACGCTGCGCGGCCTGACGCTGACCAACCGCGTGGTGGTGTCCCCGATGGCGCAGTACTCGTGCGTCGACGGACAACCCGCCGACTACCACCTGGTGCACCTGGGGCGCACGCGCGATGGGCGGCGCCGGACTGGTCTTCGCCGAGATGACCTGCCCTTCGCCCGACGCGCGCATCACGCCCGGTTGCCCGGGGCTGTGGAACGAGGCCCAGCGCGACGGCTGGAAGCGCATCGTCGACTACGTGCACACCAACAGCGACGCCAAGATCGCCCTCCAGCTCGGCCATGCCGGTGCCAAGGGTTCGACGCGCCGGGCCTGGGACGGCATCGACCTGCCGTTGCCGGCCGACGGACCCGACGCCAACTGGCCGCTGATCTCGGCGTCGGCGCAGCAGTATCTCGACCGCACCAGCGCCTGGTCGCGCGCGATGACGCGCGACGACATGGACCGCGTGCGCGACGATTTCGTACACGCCACCCGGCTGGCGGCCGAGGCCGGCTTCGACTGGCTCGAGCTGCACTGCGCGCACGGCTATCTGCTGTCGAGCTTCATCTCGCCGCTGACCAATCAGCGCCGCGACGACTACGGCGGCGCGCTGGTCCAGCGCCTGCGCTACCCGCTCGAGGTCTTTCGCGCGCTGCGCCAGGCCTGGCCGGCGCAGCGGCCGATGTCGGTTCGCATCTCGGCGCACGACTGGGTCGAGGGCGGCACCACGCCCGACGACGCGGTGGCCATCGGGCAGGCCTTCAAGGCTGCGGGGGCCGACCTGATCGACTGTTCGTCGGGCCAGGTCAGCCAGCACGAGCAACCGGTCTACGGCCGCATGTTCCAGACCCCGTTCGCAGACCGCGTGCGCAACGAGGCCGGCATCCCGACCAT
>JANOJJ010000407.1:0-4007 GCA_031408155.1 Rubrivivax sp. | reverse complement strand
CCACCAGCAGCGTCTGCGCCACGATCAGCAGCAGCACCAGCAGCGTCCACAAGGCGGTTCGGCGCGCGCCGCGGCGGGCCGTCGGGGGTGGGGAGATGGCGCTCATGCGGGGCGGCTGTCCAGGGCCTGGCGCGAGTATTGGCCGCACGGCGGCGCTGCCTGGTACGCAGTTTCGCGCATGACGGCCGGGTCACCGAAGGCGCAGACTCACGCCCCTAGAATCCGCGACCCCCACCCGGTGCAAACGACGCTCGGTGCCGAAGCCCTCGACCGCGGGCCGGAACGGGATCGGCCAGACCAGCGCCGATGCGCGCCAAGGAGACCCAGCGCCATGTCAAACCAAGAAGAAAAGCGCGCCGAGTTGCGCCGGGCCGCGCTCGAGTACCACGAGTTCCCGACCCCCGGCAAGATCGCCATCGCCGCGACCAAGCAGATGGTCAATCAACGCGACCTGGCGCTGGCCTACTCGCCTGGCGTGGCCGCGGCCTGCGAGGAGATCGTGGCCGACCCGGCCAACGTCTTTCGCTACACCTCGCGCGGCAACCTGGTCGCGGTGGTCACCAACGGCACCGCGGTGCTGGGGCTGGGCGACATCGGGCCGCTGGCGTCCAAACCGGTGATGGAAGGCAAGGGCGTGCTGTTCAAGAAGTTCGCCGGCATCGACGTTTTCGACCTCGAGATCAACGAAAGGAACCTCGACAAGCTGGTCGACATCATCGCCGCACTCGAGCCCACCTTCGGCGGCATCAACCTCGAGGACATCAAGGCGCCCGACTGCTTCTACGTCGAACGCCGCCTGCGCGAGCGCATGAAGATCCCGGTCTTCCACGACGACCAGCACGGCACGGCCATCGTCGTTGGTGCGGCGCTGCTCAACGCGCTCAAGGTCACCGGCAAGCCGATCGCCGAGGTCAAGCTCGTGACCTCGGGCGCCGGCGCGGCAGCGCTGGCCTGCCTGGGCCTGCTGGTCAAGCTGGGCCTGCGGCGCGAGAACATCTGGGTCACCGACCTCGCCGGTGTGGTCTACGAAGGCCGCACCGAGTTGATGGACGAGGACAAGGCCTTCTTCGCGCAGAAGACCTCACTGCGCTCGCTGGCCGAGGTGGCGGTGGGCGCCGACATCTTTCTCGGCCTGTCGGCCGGCGGTGTGCTCAAGGGCGCGATGGTGGCGTCGATGGCGCGCCAGCCCGTCATCTTCGCGCTGGCCAACCCGACGCCCGAGATCCTGCCCGAGGAAGTCAAGGCGGTGCGCGACGACGCCATCATCGCGACCGGCCGCTCGGACTATCCGAACCAGGTCAACAACGTCCTGTGCTTCCCGTACATCTTCCGCGGTGCGCTCGACTCGGGCGCGACCACGGTGACCGACGAGATGGAGATCGCCGCGGTGCACGCGATCGCCGAACTGGCCCAGGCCGAACAGAGCGAGGTGGTGGCCGCGGCCTACGCCGGCGCGACGTTGAGCTTCGGCGCCGAGTACCTGATCCCCAAACCGTTCGACCCGCGGCTGATGATGAAGATCGCACCGGCGGTGGCACTGGCAGCGGTCGAGTCCGGCGTGGCGCTGCGTCCGATCAAGGACATGACCGCTTACCATGAGAAGCTGCAGGGTTTCGTCTATGCCTCGGGCAACACGATGAAGCCCATCTTCACGCAGGCCAAGCAGGCCACGCGCAATCGCGTGGCCTACGCCGAAGGCGAAGAGGAGCGCGTGCTGCGCGCCGTGCAGGTGGTGGTCGACGAAGGCCTGGCGCGGCCGACGCTGATCGGTCGCCCGAAGGTGATCGCCCAGCGGATCGAGAAATTCGGCCTTCGGCTCGAGGAAGGCGTGGACTACAGCGTCGTCAACGTCGAGGCCGACCACCGTTACCGCGGCTTCTGGCAGACCTACCACCAACTGACCGAACGCAAGGGCATAACGGTGCAGATGGCCAAGATCGAGATGCGGCGGCGGCTGACGCTGATCGGCTCGATGCTGCTGCACAACGGCGACGTCGACGGCATGCTGTGCGGCACCTGGGGCACCACCGCTTCGCACCTGCACTACATCGACCAGGTGATCGGCAAGCGCGCTGGTGGCAGCCCGCGCACGGCGCAGGACGTGCGGGTCTACGCCTGCATGAACGCTCTGATGCTGCCGGGTCGCCAGGTATTCCTGGTCGACACCCATGTCAACGTCGACCCGAGTGCCGAGGAACTGGCCGAAATCACCGCCATGGCGGCCGACGAGATGCTGCGCTTCGGCATCCAGCCCAAAGCGGCGCTGCTGTCGCACAGCAACTTCGGCAGCAGCGACGCACCGAGCGCGGTCAAGATGCGGCGCACGCTGGCCCTGCTGCGCCAGCAGGTGCCGGGGCTCGAAGTCGATGGCGAGATGCACGGCGACGTGGCACTGGACGGCCAGGCGCGGCGCGCGCAGATGCCCGGCAGCACGTTGCACGGCGACGCCAACTTGCTCGTGCTGCCCAACATCGACGCCGCCAACATTGCCTACAACCTGCTCAAGACCGCAGCCGGCGGTGGTATCGCAATCGGTCCAGTGCTGCTGGGCGCCAACAAGCCGGTGCACATCCTGACCCCGTCGGCGACGGTGCGGCGCATCGTCAACATGACCGCGCTGACGGTCGTCGACGCCAACGCGGGACGCTGACCGCACAGGGTCGACCGCAGCCGCCCCGACGCTGCCAGCAGCGCTTGACCGACGGCAATGGCCACCGCGGCTGAGCGACCGCGCGCGTGGGCAGTCCTTCTCATGGCCGCTGCAGTTCGGCAAGCGGGAAAGCCCTGTTGGCGTGCGATGTCTTTGATGCAAGCAAGCTGTAGATCGAAAATACAGCCTTGCAGGGTAAGCGGGCACTCACCAATCCGCTGCTTCGTCTGCCTGTTTTTCGGGCACCGGCTTGAGTTTTCAAGTGCCCTCCGGTAGCATTGCGGCTTCGCTTTCAGGGTTCTCCCGTGTCTTTCAGCGGATCGGCCTCATGCGGGTCTGTGCTTCGCAAGTTAGGGCTCACTCTCGTAGTTGCCTCTTGTGCGGTGTCCGGTTCAGGGCTGCAGGCCAGGCCCTCCGGCGCTGAATTGGCCACGGTGCAGTTGTCGTCGCTGCCGGCCGAAGCGCAAGCCACAGCCCGGTTGATCCGCAGCGGTGGCCCGTTTGCGCATGCCAAGGACGGCACCGTGTTCGGCAATCGAGAGCGCCTGCTGCCCCCCAGGCACCGGGGTCACTACCGGGAATACACGGTCATGACGCCTGGATCGCGGAGTCGAGGTGCTCGTCGCATCGTTTGCGGCGGCGAGCGACCGGCTGAGCCCGAGTTCTGTTTTTACACCGCCGACCACTACGCAAGCTTCGTCCGCATCGCGCAGTGACCGGCGGCCACCAGATCCTTGTCTGAAACCAGGAGGCACGCGACCATGCAGTTGCAGACCGTCCGACCCAACATCGTCCAGGCCATCCGAGCCTACCGAGTGGACGACCTGATGCAGGCCGCTGATGCGGCAGGCCAGCATTTCCTGTATGCCAACCTGTCGCAGGCGCAGACCAAACAGGACGTGCTCGAGCAGATTGCCACGGCCTTCACCTTTCCGCTGCACTTCGGCAAGAACCTCGACGCGCTGTACGACTGCATGACCGACCTCGTCCACAAGGCTGGTCTGCAACCGGGCTTCGTGGTCGTGCTCGAGCAGTTGCCGGACAACCCGCGCTTTGACCGCGAGGTGCGCGAGCAATTGCTCGATGTCTTCCGTGACGCCGCCGACTTCTGGGGCGAACGACGAATACCGTTCAGGTGTTTCTATTCTTTTCAGTAGCCCGCTCCCAAGAAAACGGGTCATGGGAGCGGGCACCTGAGGTGGCCCAAACAGCTACAGCAACCACCACCGCGGTGACCAAGCCGGCGGTGAAGGTGGTGCCGAAGAACGGCACCAACCCCAACTTCGGTCGCGGCGGCTGGCCCAGCCGCGGTCCATCTCGTCGTCGCCGAAGCGCACGAAAATGGCGCTCGCCACCG
>JANOJJ010000383.1:0-2846 GCA_031408155.1 Rubrivivax sp. | reverse complement strand
GAGGTGCTGGCCGCGCTGAGGCGCGCCGGTGCGCGCTCCAGGTCAGACGCTGACGGGAACCCGTTCCGGTTCGCGCTGGTTGGCCGCCTTCTTTGCCGAATTCTTCGGCGGCAGCAACGTGTTCGCCTCGTCGAGCGACATCCCGTTCGTCTCCGGGATCTTGGTCAGCACGAAGACGAACGAAAGCGCCGCGAACAGCGCGTACATGCCGTAGGTCAGCGGCAGCGACACCGCCGCCATCAGCGGGAAGGTGACGGCGACCAGGAAGTTGGCAACCCACTGGGCCGCGGCCGCGACGCCGAGCGCCCGAACCCGGATGGTGTTCGGGAAGATCTCGCCGAGCAGCACCCAGACGACCGGTCCCCAGGACATCCCGAAGAAGAACACATAGGCGTTGAACGCCAGGACCGCCATCGTCGAGCTGAGACCCACGAGCGAGGGCTCCGTCCCCCCCTCGCCGTTGGCGACCTGGGGGGCCGTCCCGAAGATCACGGTGAGGGTCGTCAGCATCACGACCATGCCCGAGGATCCGACGAGCAGCAGGCGCTTGCGGCCCACGCGGTCGATGAGGGCTATTGCGATGAGCGTCGTGCCGACGTTGACCGCGTTGGTGATCATCGACGTGAGGAAGGCCTGATCCTGGGTGAAGCCGACCGACTCCCAGATGCCGCAGTGGGCCGCTTGCGTGGCCTCGTGCTGCTGGTGGAAGACAACCCCATCAACCAGGGTGTAGCCAAGGCCATGTTGGCCAAGCTCGGGCTGCAGTTCCAGGTGGCCGACGACGGCGCGCAGGCGGTGGATTGGGTGCGCAAAACCCATTTCGACCTGGTGCTGATGGACTGCCAGATGCCCGTGATGGACGGCTACGAAGCCACGGCGGCGATTCGGGCGTTGCCCGAGGGACGCGGCGCGGCGCTACCGATCGTGGCCTTGACCGCAAACGCGATGCAAGGCGATGAACAACTTTGCCGCGACGCCGGCATGAACGGGTTTCTGGCCAAGCCGTATTCGCTGGCGTCGCTGCAGGCCACGCTGGCGGGCTGGCTTCAGAGTGACCCTGCCCCAGCCTCTGCGCTGCCCGCAGCCTCGCTGAGCGCTACTGCGGTCGCAGCGGATTCGCCGGCCATCAAGATGGCCGCCATCGATGCGCTGCGCGAACTGGATGAGCCGGGCAGCACCGAACTGGTCACGCACCTGGTGGGCTCTTTCCTGAAATCGGCCAATGACAGCCTGGCCCGCGTGGCCGCTGCCGCCACCGAGGGCGACGCCAAAACGCTGGCGCAAGGCGCGCACTCGCTCAAATCCAGTGCCGCCAACCTGGGCGCCGACGCCTTGGCGTCTTGTTACAGGGAACTGGAGAAACTGGGGCGCGAGGGCCGCATCGACGAAGCCCGCGCCTTGATCGAGCCCACCCGACACGAGCAGCAACGCGCATTGCGCGAACTGCGTGATTTGCTGCTGGAGGCCGCGTGACGGCGGCGCGACAGACCGTCCTGGTGGTGGACGACGACGCGGATGCGCGCATGGTCATGCGCGCGGCGCTGCGCAAGGCGGGCTTCGACGTGCGCACCGCTGTGGGCGGCCAAGACGCCTTGAACCAGTTCAGAGCGGACCCTTGCGACCTGGTCATGCTGGATGTGGAGATGCCCGACTTGAGCGGACACGATGTCTGCTCCGTCTTGCGGGCCGAGGCCGGGCCTTTGCTGCCCATCGTCATGGTCACTGGCATGGACGACGTGTCGTCTGTCGAAATGGCCTATGCCAGCGGCGCCACCGACTTCATCTCCAAGCCCGTGAACTGGGCCCTGTTGGGCCATCGCGTGCGCTACCTGTTCCGTGGCATGAGGGCGCTGCAGGACCTGCAAGCCGCGGAAGCACGCAACGCGGCGATCCTGAACGCGATTCCCGACCTGCTGTTCGAGGTGGACATCGATGGGCGCTACGTCGACTACAGGGCGCCCAACACCAACTTGCTGCCCGTTCCCGCCAGCGGGTTGGTGGGCAAGACCGTGGCTGAAGTTCTTCCCGCCACCGCTGCCCGCATCTTCATGGCGGCCCTGCATGCGGCCCAATTCACCGGCACCAGCAGCGGTGCGCAGTTCGAGCTGCCACTGCCACAGGGCAACGCCTGGTTCGAGCTGTCCGTGTCCACCAAGGCCGTGCGCGAGGGTGACAAAGCCCGGTTCATCGTCATGTCGCGTGACATCACCGAGCGCAAGCAGGCCGAAGCCGGTATGGCCCGCCTGGCGCACTACGACAGCCTGACGGGCCTGCCCAATCGCTTGTCGTTTCTACAAAGGCTGGACCTCGAAATCACCGGCTCGAAAGGACGGCGCTCGAAGCTGGCCGTGCTTTTCATGGACCTCGATGGCTTCAAGACCATCAACGACTCAATGGGTCACGCCTGCGGCGACCTGATCCTGCAACAAACGGCCGAGCGGCTTCGCGACGGCCTGCGCCCGAGGGACATGTTGTCACGCGCCCCGGTCACCGGCGATGAGAGCACAAACGGCGAGGTGGACTTGGCCCGACTGGGCGGCGACGAATTCACAGCCATGGTGCTGGACATCCAGAGCGCGGATGATGCGCTGGCGGTAGCTGGCCGAATCGGTGCCTTGATGCGCCGGCCGTTTGTGCTGAAGGGCCGCGATGTCACCCTGACCAGCAGCATTGGCGTTGCGATCTACCCTCAGGACGGCGCGGATGCCGCGACCTTGCTCAAGCACGCTGACACGGCGATGTACCACGCCAAGCGCTCCGGGCGCGACAACGCGCAGCTCTAGTGCACGGCGTTGACCAGTGACGTGCTGACACGCATGGACCTCGACGCCGGACTGCGCGTGGCG
>JANOJJ010000303.1:0-3800 GCA_031408155.1 Rubrivivax sp. | reverse complement strand
CGCGGCTGGGTCGAAGAGCTGGTGATGCGCGCCAGCGACTTCACCTTCGCCTTCCCGGCGCTGCTCAGCGCGATCATGCTCACCGCCATCTACGGCCCCGGCCTGGTGATGAGCATCGTGGCGATCGGCATCTTCAACATCCCGGTCTTTGCACGCATCACGCGCGGCGCGGCCAACGCCGTCTGGTCGCGTGAATACGTGCTGGCCGCACGCGCGGCCGGCAAGGGCGGGTGGCGCATCACGCTCGACCACGTGCTGCCCAACATCGCCAGCCAGCTGATCGTGCAGGCCAGCATCTCGTTTGCCACGGCCATCCTGGCCGAAGCGGCGCTGTCGTACCTGGGCCTGGGCACGCAGCCGCCCAAGCCGAGCTGGGGCCGCATGCTCAGCGAAGCGCAGACGCTGCTGTTCCAGGCCCCGCTGCTGGCGGTCTATCCGGGCGTGGCTATCGTGCTCAGCGTGCTCGGCCTGAACCTGATGGGCGATGGCCTGCGCGACCTGCTCGACCCGAAACTCTCGCGCCAACGGTGACCCCATGAAGATCGAATTCGTTTCCGACATCGCCTGCCCCTGGTGCGCGATCGGCCTGCACTCGCTCGAGCAGGCACTCAGCCGCATCGGCAGCGACCTGGCCGTCGAGCTGTCGTTCCAGCCCTTCGAGCTCAACCCGACGATGGGCGCCGAAGGCGCCGACACGGTGCAATACCTGTCCACCAAGTACGGCATCACGCCCGAGCAGATCGCGCGCAACCAGGCGGCGATCCGCGAGCGCGGCGCCGCCGTCGGCTTTGCCTTCGGCCAGCGGTCGCGGGTGTGGAACACCTTCGACGCGCACCGGCTGCTGTACTGGGCCGAAGAGGACGGGCCCGCCGGCGCACAGGGCAGGCTCAAGCATGCCTTGCTGACCGCCTATCACGGCCAGGGCCGCAACCCGAGCGACCCGGCGCTGCTGCTCGAACTGGCCGCCGAGGTCGGCCTGGACGCCGAACGCGCGCGGCAGATCCTGGCCGCCGACGAGTACGGCGCCGCCGTGCGCGAGCGCGAGCAGTTCTGGCAACGCGCCGGCATTCACTCGGTGCCGGCGATCGTGATCGACCGCCAGCACCTGATCTCCGGCGGCCAGCCGCCCGAGGTCTTCGAGCAGGCGCTGCGCCGCATCGCCGCTAGCGCGGCCTGACGCCGCCCTCCCCCGGTTGCCGACCGCGCCGCAGCAACAAGCGGACACGACGTAAAGCTGCGTCCAGCGGTCGGCCGGCCGCAGGGCCCGCCGCGTTATGGGAACTTGATGGCTTACGGAGTTCGTCATGGGATCGATCCTTGCCCGGCTGGCGACTGCCAGTGCCTTCGCCCTGGCCCTGGGCGGCTGCGTGATTTCTCCGCTCGGTGGATACGGCTATCGCTCGCCGTACTCGCCGTACGCCGGCGAGGCCGGACCGGTGGTCGACGTACCACCGCCGCAGGCCCAGTACGAGGCCGTGCCGGCCGCGCCGGGCGTGGGCTATGCCTGGATCGGCGGCTATTGGGGCTGGAACCTCGGCCGCCATGTCTGGATCGGCGGCCGCTGGGCCCTGCCGCCGGCCGGCCACCACGGTTGGGAGCCGGGCTACTGGGGACGCCATGACCGCGGCTGGCGCTGGAACGGCGGCCACTGGAGGCGCCGATAGGTCAGGGCTGCGCCTGCAGCACGGGTGGAATGGCCTCTGCCAGCCAGTCGTAGACGCGCCGCACCAGCGCATTGCCGCGGATCTCGCGGTGCACCGCCAGCCAGCAGGGTAGCGGCGGGATCTTCAGCAGCGGCAGCAGCGGCACCACGCCCGGCCAGTGCACGATGTTGTAGCGGGCCACGAAACCGATGCCCGCGCCGGCGGCCACCAGTTGGCCGTAGACCACCTGGTCGTCGGTTCGGAGCGCAAAGTGCTCGCGCGTGACCGCCATGCCCAGGGCTGCAAAGCCGCGCCGCATCGACTCGTCGCGGTCGTAGCCGATCAGGCGGTGGCGCAGCAACTCGGCCGGCTCGCGCGGCGTGCCTGAGCGCGCCAGGTAGTCGCGGTGCGCGGCCGCCACGATCGGGATCTCGCCGAGCTTGCGCGCGACCAGCGACTGCTGCGCCGGCCGCACCATGCGCACCGCGATGTCGGCCTCGCGCCGCAGCAGGTTGGTCAGCGCGTTGGATGCCACCAGTTCGATCTGGATGCCCGGTTCGGCCACCTGCAGTTCGGCCAGCAGCGGCGGCAGCAGCCACGCGGCGGCCACCTCGCTGGTGCTGATGCGCACCGTGCCGCTGGCCGTGGCGCGGCGGCCGGCCAGCGCCTGGCCCAGCGCATCGGCCCCCTGCTCCATCTGCCGCGCCGAGTCGGCGATGGCCAGCGCCAGCGCGGTCGGCGTGACACCGCGGCCGGTGCGCTCGAACAGCGGCGCCCCGAGCTGGGCTTCGAGCTGCGCCACCTGCCGGCTGAGCGTGGGCTGCTGCGCACCGAGCCGGCGCGCCGCGCCGAGCAGGCTGCCGGCATCGAGCACGGCCAGGAAGCTGCGCACCAGGGTCCAGTCAAAGCGCTCGGGCTGGGTCGTGGCCATACGGAAGTGCATAGCTCCTGTGCAGGTTTCAGCAATTGTTGCAGAGCTCGCCGCGGCCCACACTGCCGTCATCGATTGCCGTGCAGGAGCCCTTGATGACCCGCCCCACCGTTGTAGTCCTCGGCGCCGCCGGCCGCTTCGGCGCCGCCGCCGCGCAGGCTTTTGCCAGCGCCGGTTGGCGCGTGCTGGCGCAGCAGCGCCGCGCACCCGCCAGCGCCTTGCCGCGTGGCGTGGAGCTGGTCGAATTGGCCCTGGCCGACACCGAGGACCTGGCCCGTCGCGCCGCCGGGGCCACGCTCGTGGTCTACGCCGTCAACCCGCTCTACACGCGCTGGGACGCGGAGTTGCTGCCCTTGTTCCGGCACGGTCTGGCGCTGGCCGAGCGACTCGGCGCGCGCTTCATGTTGCCGGGCAACGTCTACAACTTCGGCTCTGCGATGCCGGCCATGCTGGACGAAGGCACGACCGTGCGGCCCGACACGCGCAAGGGCCGGCAGCGCGTCGAGATGGAAGACGAACTGCTGCGTCGGGCCGAGCGCGGGCTGGACAGCGTGGTGATCCGCGCCGGCGACTTCTTCGGCTGCGGCAGCGGCAGCTGGATCGACCAGGCCATCGTCAAGGACATCGCCCACGGCAAGCTGGTCTATCCCGGCCCGCTCGACCGCCTGCACGCCTGGGCCTACCTGCCCGACCTGGCGCGTGCCTTCGTGGCGATCGCGGGCGACGGTGGCCAGCGCGGCTGCCTGCGCCTGCACTTCGAAGGCCATTCGGTCAGCGGGCACGCATTCATCGCCGCGCTGGACGAAGCGGCCGCCAGCCTGGGCCTGCGGCCGGCGCGCGGCTTCAAGCTCGGCGGCATGCCCTGGGGGCTGATCCGCGGACTGGGCCTGGTCAACCCGCTGCTGCGCGAACTGGCGCGCATGAGCTACCTGTGGCGCGTGCCGCACGCGCTCGACGGCCGCGCGCTGCAGCAGCGCGTGGGGCCGTTGCCGGCATGGCCGCTGGTGGCGGCGCTGCGGCAGTCGCTGCTCGGGCTGGGCCTGGGTGCCGCCGCCGCGCCGACAGGCCCGGCCATCGCCTGAGCGGCGCTCCAACGCTCGACATGCGCTGGCGTACGGTGAGCCTGCCATCCCGCGATCCGCGACCGATCCCGACTGCATCAAGTTCGGGCGCTCCGGTACGCCCTACCATGGGTCGCACTACGTCTGCTCATCGATGGGCGGGAC
>JANOJJ010000273.1:0-8446 GCA_031408155.1 Rubrivivax sp. | reverse complement strand
CGCCGTATCTACGTCGATCGCATGACGCCCACCGAACGCGGCAAGCACACCAGCCACTCGACACGCCTGCTCGATGGCGCGCAGTGCGTAAGGCTTGACCATGCGCAGGTCACCCCGCCGGCCCTGCACCTCGAACAGCTCGAATGCCCGGCCCAGCAACTCGCGCGCATCGTCGGCCAGCGGCAGCACCGGGCAGTTGCCCGCATCGTCGGGCAGGCATTCGCCCAGCAGATCGCCACAGCGCTGCCAGTACGCGGCCACACAGGGCACGCCGTCGGGCTTGAACGCGCGGGCCAGGCGCGGCGGCTGCGGGGCTGGCCAGGCGGCCAAGAACCGCGGCCAGAAGCCCAGCGCAGACAGCATGGCGTCACCGATTGCCTCGGATGCGGCCATAGGCTGGATCAGCCAGTGCATTGCCACGCGGCGCCCGTAGCGCTCAACGCGGCCGCCGGTCGCGCGCGACACGCTCAGGTGTCCTTCGTCCCACAGTTTGGAGAACACCCCCGCCGTCTTGCTGCGGTGCTCTGCGCTCATGCCGTAGCCGGCCAGGATCGCGGCCGCTTCATCCGTGAACACGCCTTGCGAGCAAGGGCCGGTGTCCAGGTCGCGCCGCAGCCCTTCGACGGTGGCGTCATTGACCAGGCGGTAGGGACTGGCAGGTAGATCGGGCAGGCTCTCGCCTTTGCCCTTCTTGCCTTTGGCCTTCGCCTTGGCCTGCTCGAAGTCGGCCAGCTCGGCGCGGTAGCGGTCGCCGGCCTGGCGTTGCCACTCATGCACCTGCAGCAGTGCGTAGCGTTGTGCGGTGCTCTTGCCGTCGCCAGAGTCTCCCAACGTCAGCAGGTACAGCGACAGCGGCTTGCGCCCGTCCAGGGTTTCGACGTTGAACAGCCCTTGCGTCAGCAGCGATGCCGCGCCCAGCAGGCACTGCCCCACCATCGCCGGCTGCACTTGCCCGCCCGTGGCAATGGCCTCGCACGCGTCGGCCAGCGGCCCCAGCGCGGCCACAGGGTAGGCCGGTGCCTCACGGTCACGCAGCACTGGCGCCAGCAGCTCGCGGGCCCGCTTGATTGCTTCGGCACGATTGAAGGCGCGCGGTAAGTCGTCGATGCCACTGCTGCCGCTGCTGCTGCCCCGTCCCTGCGGCCGCGCCCCGTTGAAGCGGTCGCCGCCTTTGCTCAAGATGCGCTCGATCGTCAACGCGCCGTAGGTGCTGCCCGTGGTCGGCCGGTCCCACTTCTCACGCATCAGCCCGGAGCGGCGCACCAGGCGGTCGATCTGGTCGGCGTCCTGGGTCCAGAACGACAGCAAGCCGACGAAGGCGGCATCGTTGCCGCTGTCGTCATCGCCCCCCTGCCCAGCGAACAGGCGCGAGAACTTTGCGCCGTTGATAGCCCCGCTGGCGCGGCGGATCACCTCGTCGTCGGTCAGGGCCACAGCCGCACCGACCGAGCCGGCCATCGGCACTTGCGCGGCACTTTGCCGTTGCGCCGTGCGCTGCATGTGCGTGTCGTGCAGCCAGTCGAGTGCAGCTTGAGCCGCGATCACCTCACCTTGCCCCATCCTGTGGCCCGTCACGGTCAGGTAGCGCGGGCTTGCCTTGTCGTACACCTCGCAGCGCAGCTCGGGCCCGCCTTTGCCGCTGCGCCTGGCCACGCCGCGGCAGAAAATGCGCAACCCGTCGCCGCCGGGCGAGCGCTCGACGTAGCAGCCCGCAAAGCGCTGCAGCACCTCGCCGGCCCAAGGCTCGATCACGCCATCGGCATCAAGCACGTGGTCAAGGTCAACGCCCACAAGGTCGGCCGTCAGCACGAGGCCCACGCCATCGGCGGATGCCGCGGCATGTTGCGCATCACCGAACGGTGCCCAGGTCTTCGGATCGTTGGTGGCGGCATACCCGCTGCCGCGCACCCGGTGCGGCGGCTTCGTCCACTTGCCTCGGCCGGCCTTGTCCTCTCGCCATTCGTACCGCCAGAGGACCCACGCGTCAGCCGCACGTAGCGCATCAGGAATGCCGTGCCACATGGGCTGCAAGGGCTGCGGCTTTGCTGTGGCGGTGCTCAAGTCATACCCCTGCGCATTGCATAAACGCCTATGCGATGGGTGGCGCCGGACTCCGTGACGACACGCCGCCATGTCATCACGATGTCGTGGCCGGCCTTGATCAGTTCCAGCTTGCGGGCGCGAGGGTCATACAGGTCCAGATAACGCGACGCCTCGAACGTAGTGACGTGACCCATTGTTTGCAGCGCTTGCAGCAGCCGCGCGCGCTGTGTGCGTGCGTCGAGCCCTTGGTGCTGATCGCGGATTTGGCGCATGGCGCCGATTCGTTCCGGCGTGCTCATTCAGCACCTCGCATCCGCCGCACCAGCTCGCGCACGTCGTTCGCTGCAGCTTCGAAACCGGCCACAGCAGCGGCCAGGGCGCCGAGCCCTTGCACGGTGCCGATGCTGGCGCCGTTGGCATGGCGTAGCAGCCACACGTCGCTTGCCAGCGGCCGGGCCTCGATGCCCAGCCGCGCCGCACGTGCGGTCGCTGTCGCGATCAACTTGCAGTCGGTGCCGGTATCGGCACAATCGAGGCTGTCTGCTGTTTCCTGCCCCCTGAACCCGCCACTGCTCCCCAGCTCGGCGGGTTCGTCGCTTTCAACGGGCGTGACTTGCCCCGGCGCTGCGGCGCCGACGTTGATGGTGCTGGGCATGGGTCACCCCGCCACCTGGGCTGCACGGCGCAGCGCCCCGACCTGCCATGCAGTCGTGTTGGGGCCCAGCTTGATGGGTGCCGGGAGCCGGCCGGATTTGACCCAGCGCCACACGGTGGCAGGGCCGATCCCGTGCAGGGCTGCAACCACAGGCAAGCGCACGTGCGCCGCGTCGGGCAGGTTGTCGAATTGCGCCAAAGCCGCGGGAATCGCGGGCTTGGTGCTCTCGGTTGTCGTCGTGGACATGGGTGTCGCTCCGTGACATGCGGGGATCGTCCCCGCCGGCTGCTACGGTTTGATCCGCAGCGCGACACGAAATATCTAGATCAAACGAGCCAGCGAATAGGCGCAGTGGACGGCACCTACCTGGGCCCAAGTGGGCGCGCCGTACCCTGAAACCCGCATGGATGCTGGATCCGCAGGGCGCGGGGTACTACCTGCGCGGGCCCGTCGGCAACCCGTCAACGCGCAACAGCGTTGCCATCACTTCGGCCGTACGTTGAGCCACCCCGCGCGCTTGCAGCCACGTCACAACCTCAGCGTTTGTCGGCGCCGTGCTCGTATCCCCCGGGTCATATCTGGCCCAGAACCTGCGCCCAGCTTCGGCCAGGTGGCCCAGCAGCTCAGTCGTGTGCTCACCCCATGGCCACAGCGGGGCGGATGCGCTACCCCCCCGCCCCTTCGCCCCCCGCTGGGAACCACTCGGGCAGCGGGTCAAACGGAATGGATCGTGCCCAGGTGGCGAACTTAGCAAATGACACGGCAGCGAACGGCGAATCAAAGACGCCCTGAAACAGCAACTCCGGCACCAGCGGGCCGGTCATCGACACGTTGGCTTGCGCGATGCGCAGGCGTCGCTGGAATTCACGGATGGATGCCGCGCCGACATCGCCGCGCATGGGTTCGCTCCGCAGCACTTCCAGCACTCGATCCGGATGCGGCTCGATTTCCAGGGACAGCGCCACGGCTTGCCACAGATCTACGGTCGGAATGTGCTTCCAGGTCGCCCAGTCGGCACGCTGAATTCTCGCCATTGCATCCCCCGATGCACCCCGGATCAAAGTTGCCGCGCCAGCCCGCCGGGGGACGGGTCTTCGGGGATCAGCCTAGGCGCGGCGGAAAGGATCATTGCAGAGGGATTGCTTCGGCCGCGTCTGCGCACTTCGACAACACATCCACCAGCGTACGGGCTCCTTCGATCGTCAGCTCGCATGACATCCGCACAGGGTTGTCGCCGCTGGACTGAATCGTCAGTAGCACTTCGCGATCCTGCGGATAGCCGCCGCAGACGCAGTGCACCGAGGGTGAGAGGGCGGCCTTCAGCAGCACTGGCTCTGGCGCCGCTTCTAGCCCGGGATCGGTTTCGCTCATACGGCCATCCTTTCGACTCTCAACTGTGGCAGCGGGCGGTCGGTGTTCGTGGCACCTTCTGACCCCACGTCGCCGCTGATCCGCAGTGGCCACGGTGCCTGGCGTGCCGGCCGGGCGCGGTCTTGATCACGACACAGCGGCTTTCCAGTGCCGGCGCGACTCATCGGTGATGCCGCATTGAGGCCCATTGGTGCACAGGTGCTCAAGCCCGGCCGCAATCGCCCTGGCGTCTGCCTTCAAGCCCAGCAAGGCCATGCACTTCAACATCCGGGTTATGCGCAGGCTGTTGTGCGTGTTCTCGGTGAACCACTCGCCCCGCCGGTCGGCCCAGTTCGCGGCAGGTGCCACCCCTACGCCGTCGAACGTCAGGCCCCAGAAGCGAAGCATTCGCGCCACTGACGCCTGAAGGTGGGCCTGCAGCACTTCGTCCTGCTGGAAAGCGGCAATCGTCTCCGAATCCAGCAGCGGCGCATCTGGCGTCACCCGGCTGACTTCAGCGAGAGGGAACAGCCACTGGATGAAGTCGTGGGTCAGTTCGAACCACAGATCATCCTGACGCAGAATTTCAGCCAACATGCGCCCGCGATGATCGGGGTGTGACCCCAGATAGAACGCCACAAGGCGGCGGTTCATGGTTTAGGCCCGCTTGCGCTTGATCGGCAGCACCGACGCCGACTGCGCAGGTGTTGCCAAGAACTCCGCCCACTCGCGCATCATTGCCCTGCGCTTCTCGAACAGGTCGCCGCGTCGATAGGCGGCCTCCACCTTGCTTTCGATGGTGTGCGCCAGCGCCATCTCGGCCGCCTCGCGTGGGTAGTTGGTCCTCTCTGCAGCCCAGTCACGGAAGGTCGACCGAAAGCCGTGGGGGACTGCGGGCACCTCCATCCTGCGCAGCACGGCTGAGAGCGTCATGTCGGACAACTGCCCGCCGCGCGAGGCAGGAAACACTAGCTCGGTGCCCGCCATGCGCGGCAGGGCCTGCAGCAACCGCACAGCGACATCGGACAGCGGAACCCGGTGCTCCTTGCCGGCCTTCATGCGCGAGGCCGGGATGGTCCAGACGTTGGCGTCAAGGTCCATTTCGGCCCAGGTCGCGCCGCGTGCCTCACCGGACCTGCCAGCGGTCAGGATGGCGAATTCGAGGGCGCGCGCTCCCATGCCCTGAGCGGCCCGCAGCCGCACCATGAAGGCGCCCACCTGGGCCACAGGCAGCGCCGGGTGGTGCCCGCCCTTGGCCACCTTGCCGGGCGCCGGCAACAGCTTGTCGAGGCCACCCTTCCACCGCGCTGGATTCAAGCCCTCGGGCCTGTAGCCGGCCTGCATGGCGTAGGACAGCACCAGCTCGATCCGACCCCGCAGCCGGACCGCAGTTTCGTTCGTCGTGGTCCAGATCGGGCGCAGCACCGCAAGCACGTGCTCCTTGTCCACGTCGCGCACCAGCAGGTCACCCATGACGGGATAGGCGTACTGGTCGAGGGTGTTGCGCCACTGCTGGGCGTGCTTGGCGTTCTTCCAACCCGCTTCGTGCGTGGTCATGTACGCCTTGGCGGTTTCCTTGAACGTGAGCGACGAAGCCACAGCAGCGCGCAGGGCGCTCGCGGCCGCACGCTGCCGCTCGATAGGGTCGACGCCTTGCCGGATCAGTTCACGGGCTTGCCTGGCCTTGTCGCGCGCCATGGCCAGGGGGACACCGGGATAGGCGCCCAGGCCCAGATCGCGGCGCCGCCCGGCAATGGACACGCGCAAGGTCCAGGCCCGCGCACCGCCCGGCGTGACCTGCAGCGCCAGCCCAGCCACACCGCCTACGAAGTGCAGGCCCGGCGCGGTCAGCTTCGAGACTGCCAACGCACCCAGTTCCTTCGCCAGCTTCGGCATCCAGTCCACCTTTCACACCGACCCATCAATGCCGGTGAAATTCGATGATACGGGATGCGGCGGGCCGATGCTAGTGGGTGCCAATCGTCATAGGTGCAGCGCGAAATTCTGCTGCGCCATGATGCGCCCTGAATGATGGCGGAGGGGGACTCCGACTCCGCCAAGAGCCCCTGTCAGGGGCTTTTTTTTCGTCTCGGATGGGCGAACTTCAGCCGACTACACCGAGGTAAGTTCGATTCAAGCTGTCGCAACCCGTCGCACCCAAGCGCGTAGTGCGTTGGGGGGATAGGTGGGCAAGAGTCGATTCGACTCCCGGTTGCTCCGCCAGTTATGGAGGAAGACTGCGCCGGCCACCATCGAGGTGCGCCTGGCCGGCTGGAAAACAGGGCTCGACACCTGCACCATGCTGGGCGAGCGTCCGCGCCGAAAGGCGGTAACCGGCTGGTAACAGGCCGACGCCTACAACACAATCCGCTGCGCCATCCGGACGCCCTGGCCACCGTGGCCGGGGCAGGCGGTGGCCAGGGACCGGTCGACCATGTCGGCAACCGCCACGCCCTTCGCGCAAGACCTGGCCGTACCCGAGCAGTGGCGAGTACGCCTGCTCGGCTTGCCCTGCCTCGAGCGCACCGATTCATCGGCAACCCTGAGGCTCTCGCCCAAGGATGCCGCCTTGCTGGCCGTGGTGGCACTCGATGGCCCGATCACCTCGGACCACGCCGCCGCGCTGCTCTGGCCGAACGTAGACAGCAAGAAGGCCGACACCAACCTGCGCCAGCGCCTGTTCAGGCTCAAGCGCGACGTCGGCGTGAACCTGGTCGCCAGCGGCCCCCTGTTGCAGCTCGCGTCCGGCGTGCAGACCGACCTGCCGCCGACCTTGGCGCTGATCTCGAGCGACGAGACCGTAGGCCGCGACGAACTGCTGGGTGACCTGGACTTTCCCGATCTTGCCGAGCTATCGAGCTGGGTGCGGGCGGCGCGCCGACGCTGGCGTGAACAGCGCGACGCGGCGTTGGCGGCGGCGGCGGCGGCTTGCGAGGCCAGCGGCGCCATCGTGCGTGGCCTGGCCTACGCCCAGCACCTGATCGACAGCGATCCGTTGTCGGAACATGCACAGCGCCGCCTGATGCGCCTGCACTATCTGCGCGGCGACTGCAGTGCGGCGATCGCGGCGTTCGAGCGCTTCGAGGCGCGGCTGAAGGACGAACTCGGCACTTGCCCGTCGGCCGAAACGGTGGAGCTGGTGACGACCATCGAGGGCGGCGCGGCCGCGCTGCCAGCTCGCCGCGCGATCGTGCCGGCGAGCCTGATCCGGCCCCCGCGGCTGGTCGGGCGGGCAGCCGAATCGGCGGCGCTGGCGCGCGCCTGGTCGGGTGGACGTGCATTCGCGCTGCTCGGCGAAGCCGGCATCGGCAAGACGCGCCTGCTGCAGGACTTCGCCGCCCGCAACGACGGTGTGATCAGCGTGCAGGCGCGGCCGGGCGATGCCGGCATTGCCTATGCAGTACTGGCGCGTCTGCTGCGTGCGGTGCTGGTGCGCCACGACGTGGCGCTGGGCGATGCGCGGCGCCACGAGCTCGCGCTGCTGCTGCCCGAGCTGGGCCGCGCGGCGTCGATTTCGGGCGAGGCGCAGCGCCTGCTGCTGCACCGCGCCGTGGCCGCCACGCTGGCCGACGCCTTGGCCCTCGGTTTGCGCGCCGCTCTCGTCGACGACCTGCACTTTGCCGACCAAGCCAGCATCGAGTTCATGCAGTCGCTGACGCAGTCGGACGCCTTGTCGACGCTGAACTGGGGCTTCGCGCAGCGGCCGGTCGACGGCAGCGGGGCGGCAGCGGCACTGCGTTCGACCCTGGAAGAAACCCAGCACCTGGAGTCGGTGCTGCTGGGGCCGCTGAACGTGGCGCTGCTGGCCGAACTGGTGGAGTCGCTGGCGCTACCGCAGGTCGACACTCTGCGGCTCGCGCCCGCGCTGCTCAAGCACACCGGCGGCAACCCGATGTTCGCGCTCGAGACCTTGAAGGACATGCTGCTCACCGGCGTCGCGGGCGCCACCGACCGCCTGCCGCAGCCGACGACCGTGGCGGCGCTGGTCGAGCGGCGCCTGGCCCAGCTGTCGCCGGCGGGGGGGGAGCTGGCGCGCACGGCCGCCCTGGCCGGTGCCAGCTTCAGCGCCGAACTCGCTGCGGCCGTGCTCGAGGCACACCCGCTCGACATCGCCGAGCCCTGGCGTGAACTCGAATCGGCGCAGGTCATCCGTGACGGTGCGTTCGCGCACGACCTGATCTGCGAAGCGACGCGCGCGTCCGTGCCGGCCCCGATCGCCCAGCTGCTGCACCGTCGCATCGCCAGCTGGCTGCAGGGGCGGCAGGCGCAGCCAGCGCGCATCGCGCCGCACTGGGCCGGCGCGCTCGAGTGGTCGCTGGCCGGGCAGGCCTATGTGCTGGCGGCGCGCCAGGCGCAGGGCAGTTCACAGCGCAGCCACGAGGTCGGGCATTGGCAGCA
>JANOJJ010000197.1:0-3708 GCA_031408155.1 Rubrivivax sp. | reverse complement strand
AGCGCCTCGATCAGGTCCGAGTTCCAGACGAGCGAGCGGTCCGAGACACGCAGGTCGTCGTTGCCGCTCCAGACCTCGCGGATCATCTTGGCGCCTTCCTCGAGCACCGGCCCGGTGCCAGACCGGGCGCAGTGAACATGGCCTGAAGCTGCTGCGCAAGGCCATCGAGCGCGTGCCCGGCTTCGCTGGATTCCAGGTCAATCTGGGCAACGTACTGGTCGAGATGCATCGACTCGACGATGCCCTCGCGGCTTACCAGCGCGCGATCGAGCTCGATGCGCGTTCGGCCGACACGTACAACAACATCGGTGCGGTCTATCGCGCGCTCGAGCGCTTCGACGATGCCCGCTCGGCCTACGACAAGGCGCTGGCGATCGACCCCAAGCACATGGGGGCCTGGAACAACCTGGGCTTGTTGCACGACGCGCGAGGTGAGATCGAGGCTGCGATACGTGCCTACCTCACCGCCCTCGATCTGGCGCCGGGTCACCGCAATTCGGCTTACCTGCTGGGTATAACCTTCTACAAGGTTGGCCAGCTCGCCAAGGCTGCCGAGGTCTTCCGCTTGTGGGCGCAACGCGACCCGGATGACCCGGTACCGTCCCACCTGTACGCCGCCTGCTCGGGCCAGAACGTGCCCGAGCGGGCCAGCGACGCCTATCTCGAAGCCGAGTTCGACCGCTTTTCGGCCAGCTTCGAGCGCGTGCTCAACGAGCGCCTTCACTACTGCGCGCCACAGCGCTGCGCCGACTTGCTGGCCGAATGCCTGCCGGCAAAGGACGGTGCGCTCGACATGCTCGATGCCGGCTGCGGCACTGGCCTGTGCGGGCCGCTGGTTGCGCCCTGGTCGCGGCGGCTCGTCGGCGTCGATCTGTCGGCCGGCATGCTTGCCAAGGCGCGCAACAAGGGCGTGTACGACGAGCTGATCAAGGCCGAGCTCACAGCCTATCTGCAAGGCGGCCGCGACCGCTGGGATGCCATCGTCTGCGCCGACACCTTGTGCTACTTCGGCGACCTGACGGCCGTGTTGCAGGCGTCTGCCTCGGCGCTGCGGCCCGGCGCGGCGATGGTGTTCACCGTCGAGGCTTTGGCCGACGACGGCGCCACGCAGGCCGCCATCCTGCCCAACGGGCGTTATGCGCATGGTCGCGCCCACCTCGATCGGGTGCTGGCCGCAGCCGGCCTGCAGACCCTGGACGCGCGCCGAGAGGTTCTGCGCAATGAGGGCGGCGCCCCGGTGCAAGGCTGGCTGATGGCGGTCAAGCGCCCGCTCTGAAACCGCGTTCTGAACGAACCCTCAAGGAGCCGACATGGCCACAGTTCACAACCAGCCCGCGCTGATGAAGCTCACCACGTCCTTGGGCGAAGACTTGCGCTTTCGCAGCCTGTCGGCGATCGAGGAGATGGGGCGCCTGTTCGAGTTCAGCGTGCTGGCCTTGGCCGACGCCGACGTCGAGGTCGAGCCGGCCGACCTGTTGGGCACTCTGGCCGTGGTCACGATCGTTCTCGGCCACGACGGGCCGCGCCATTTCCATGGCCTGGTGGCCCGCGCCGGCCTCGAGTCGGCCAGCGGCAAGCTGATCAGCTGGCGGCTGCATTTGCGGCCCTGGCTGTGGCAGCTCACGCGTCGTGCCGACAACCGGATCTTCCAGAACATGACGGTCGAGGCGATCATCAAGAAAGTGTTTGAAAAGTACACCGGAGACGTGGTCTGGGAGCTGTCCGGCAGCTACCCGTCGCGCCTGTACTGCGTGCAGTACCGCGAAACCGACTTCAACTTCGTCAGCCGGCTGATGGAAGAGGAAGGCATGTACTACTTCCATCGCCACACCGAGGACAAGCACACGCTGGTCATCTGCGACGCGATGACCTCGCACGCCGACTTTCCGGGCTTCGGCACGATCAAGTACCGCGAATCGCAGGATCAGATGCTCGACCTCGAAGCGATCACCGAGTGGCGTCACACGCATGAGTTGACGCCGGGCAAGGTGACGCTGACGGACTACGACTACCTCAAGCCAGCGACCAGCTTGCTGGTCGACAACGCCAGCGTGCATGACACCGCGCCTGCCGTGCTCGAGCACTACGACTATCCGGGCCTCTACACCGAAACCTCGCGCGGCAGCAACCTGGCGCGTGTGCGCATGCAGGAACTCGACGCCCGAGTGCTGCGCGTGCAGGGCTCCAGTACCACCGTCGGCGCGCTCTGCGTAGGCTTCCGATTTGCGCTCGAGGATCACGAGCTGGCGAGTGAGAACACCGACCACGTGGTGCTGTCCACGCGCATCGACGCCCAGTACTCAGGGTATGAGTCGGGCCAGGGCGAGACCCGATTCGCCTGCCGCTTCGGCGCCATGCGGTATGCGCACATCTTCCGCCCCGAGCGCAGCACACCCAAGCCGGTGATTTCCGGGCCACAGACCGCGGTCGTGGTCGGGCCGGCCGGGGACGAGATCTACACCGACGCGCATGGCCGCGTGAAGGTGCACTTTCACTGGGACCGGCTCGACACGAAGGACGACAAGAGCTCGTGCTGGTTGCGCGTGGCCACGCAATGGGCGGGCAAGGCGTGGGGCATGATCTCGTTGCCACGCATCGGGCAAGAAGTGGTGGTCGACTTCCTCGAAGGCGACCCCGACCTGCCGCTGGTCACCGGCCGGGTCTACAACGCGGTCCAGGTTCCGCCCTATACGCTGCCCGACAACAAGACCGTCAGCACGATCAAGAGCCAGTCGAGCCTGGGCGGAACCACCGCCAACGCCAACGAGCTGCGCTTCGAGGACAAGATGGGCAGCGAGTACATCTGGTTCCAGGCCGAGAAGGACATGCGGCATCTGGTCAAGCACAACTCCGACACCTGGATCAAGTGCAACGAAAACCGCATCGTGGGCGCCAACCTGACCGAGAAGGTCGGCGGCAAGCACCAACTCACCGTCGAAGGCGACCAGAGCATCCAGGTCAAAGGCAAGCAACAGATGCTCGTCACGGGCGATTGCACGCTCGGTGTCGATGGCTTGTTCACCGTCTGGACGAACGACATCGTCATCGAGGGCGGCAAGACGGCGGTGCAGGTCGAGAAGCTGGACCTCATCTCCGACGGCGCCGCCAAGCTCACGGCTGGCAGCGTGGACATCAAGGCGCAAAAGATCGTTCTCAACGCCGACATGCAGATCTCGTTGAAGGTTGGCGGCAACTTCGTCGACATCAGTCCCGCCGGCGTGGCCATCAATGGCACGATGGTGTTGATCAATTCGGGTGGCGCTGGTGGCACCGCGCAAGAGGCGGAAAGCAAGGACCCTGCTCAAGGGCCGGCTCCCGATGCACCGGCCGAACCCGTGGACCCGTTGACCCCGGCCGCCTGAACCTCGCCCGTTTTCGCGTTTGCTGCGACCTGTAGCTGACCTCCAAAGTGCCAATGGCCGACATCCCTGCGTTCTCGCTCGACGACTTCATGCAGCAGCGCTGGCAGGCGCTTGCATCGCGGCGGCTCGGCCTGGACGACCGACAAGGACGGCATCGCGGCTGCGCTGCTCTCGGCCGAGATCACTGCGCGAACGGGCCGAGACCCCGGCGCGCGCTATGCCGCACTGGCCGATGAGTTCGGCAGCCCGGTGGCACGCCGGGTCGAGGCCGCCGCGGCTGTGCAGCAGAAGAAGCAGTTGGCAGCGCTCACACCGCAGCAGATCAACTCGACTCAACTGGCTGGCG
>JANOJJ010000180.1:0-1877 GCA_031408155.1 Rubrivivax sp. | reverse complement strand
GTCGGCGTCGGCGTCGGCGTCGGCGTCCAGCCAAACACCGGGCCCCTTCCCTGGGAAGGGGCCGGTGCCGATGATCGATGTGGCCCGGGTCAGCGCACGCCACCCACCGCTCATGCACTGCCGGCCGAGTCGGGGCAGCTTCACGCTGCATGCCCCGCATCACACCGATGCGCTGGCTGGCACCGACTCCGCAGCGACTCTAGGGCCGAGTCGACCCGCGACGGCGACTTGAAGCCAGCAGGCAAGCCAGCCCGAGAGCAGCCAACAAGGTGGAAGCCGGCTCCGGCGCGGGGGTGATCGAACCCAGCCCCGACAGCGGCGCGACATCGTCGATGCCGATAAATCCGCCAAAGAACTGGACGTGGTTCGGCGCCGTGATGTCGCCGCTGACGCTGTAGTCGATGAAGGTGATGCCGCCGCAGCCAGCGACCAGGGCATGCCCTAGTCCGTCGACCGAGCCTTGGTCAAAGTCACATGCCAGGTCAACCGATTCAGAAATGACCGGTGACGCCAACGTGGGGTCGAAGGTGCCCACCTTGCCTGCGCCGAACAGCGTCATCAGACCGGTAAAGCTGTCGTACAACATGCCGTGCGCAGACTCGACCCCGATCGCAAAACTGGTCGTAACGAAGGTGGCCAGGTCGATCACGCCGACGTTGCCAAACCCATTGGGGAAGCTATTGACATAGAAGACCTTGCCGCTGGGCGCGAAGGCCAACTGGGTGACTCCGCTATCGCTGCCCGTCACGGTGTGCAGAGGTCCCGCATCGGCGATCGGCCCCAGCGGCAGATCGGCCAGGCTGCCGCCGAAGTTGCTGGTCCAGACCTTGGTGCCTGATGGGTCCAGCGCCAGGTGGAAGCTAGGCGCCCCGGCGGAGCCCGAGCCGACCAGCGTGCCTCCCGTCGTGTACTCGTACACACGTGCCGAACCTGCGCCACCAATCAGCAAGTTGCCACTGGGCGCAAAGATGATCCCGTCGGCACCGGGGGCCGCCACGATCGCGGTTGGGGTTCCGAGTGTCGCAGTCGTCCCGTCGTAGCTGTAACTCACCCTCCACACGTTCACTCCACCCGTGAACAGGGTGTAGAAGACGTCACCTGCCGCCGGAGTTGCAGAGACAGCCGCGGTCCAGAGCAGGCCCGCGACCATGACACCGGTGCGCAGCACTCGATTCAGAAGGAACTTGGAGCAAGTCATGACACCTCCGATGCAGAATTGAGACGAAATGTCAATAAGCAAACTTCACGCCGGGCGAAGTCAAGGACTTCAAGAGCCCACTGCAAGTGCTTGAACAAGGCTCACTTTTCAATCGCCCGGCGTGCAGCGCGGGGTCAGGGCAGGACCGCTTGTCGGTTGACCAGTAAGAATTCTCGACACTTGAATTCAGGACAGCGCGGCTCGAGCTGTGCGCCCCTTGCCCCTTGCCCCTTCTCCGCCCTAGCTCGCGGCCTCGACGCCAGCCCACCAACTGCCGTGCTGGCTGCTACATCACCGCACCGAGCTGCCAGGGCACGAACTCGTTCTGCCCGTAGCCATGGCCCTCACTCTTGGTCTGCCGCCCCGACGCGGTGGTCAGGATCAGCCGGAAGATGCGCTCGCCGACCTGGTCGACGCTGTCCAGGCCGTCGACGATGGCACCGCAGTCGATGTCGATGTCGTCCTGCTGCTGGAGCCACAGGGCGGTGTTGGTCGACAGCTTGAGCGACGGTGACGGCGCGCAGCCGTAGGCAGAACCGCGGCCGGTGGTGAAGCAGATCAGGTTGGCGCCACCGGCCACCTGACCGGTGGCCGACACCGGGTCGTAGCCGGGCGTGTCCATGTAGACCAAGCCCCGTGCACGCACGGCCTCGGCGAATTCGACGACTTCGACCAGGTT
>JANOJJ010000116.1:0-5614 GCA_031408155.1 Rubrivivax sp. | reverse complement strand
TGATGAACCTGGGGGCCTCGCGGGCCCTGCCGTTGGCTGTCCTCTCGAACGCAGAGTTAGGCCTCACTTGTTGGACGTGCGTAACGTGTCCCTCCGGCAAATCTGCATGAATCGAGGTCGCCAGCTCTGTAGCTTTTCCTTCCATTGCAATCCGATGCGAAGGCAGACGATGGAAGCGACACCCGCCAGACGCACGATCTCTGGCAAGATCCAGATCGACCCAGGCCAAGACAGTCGAGGGTGATCGACTTCCGCTTTGAACAGGAGAAAGCTATGTCCAGTGTTGGCTACCACGAGCCGATCGAAGAACTGTCTGCCGAAACGCGCGACATGCATCGAGCAATTGTTTCGTTGATGGAAGAGCTGGAGGCCGTGGATTGGTACAACCAGCGCGCCGACGCCTGCAAGGATCCCGAACTCAAGGCGATCCTCGAGCACAATCGAGACGAAGAGAAGGAGCACGCGTCAATGGTTCTGGAGTGGATCCGCCGCAAGGATCAGAGGTTCTCGAAGGAACTGAAGGACTACCTCTTCACGGACAAATCGATCGTGCACAAGTGACAGCGGCCTAACTCTACTCTCGAGCAGAGATCTAACGGCAAGGCAGGCGCGGCTCTGGGGCACAGCCTGTGCCTCGCAGGCCCTGCCGTTTGCGCCCGCTTGGCTGCGCGTTGGGCCTCGGGGCGGCGGCCGCATGCGAAGCAATGCATTTCATCGAACTGCCTTTGAATGCAGGTCGTCACTCAGCGCTGGCGTCTGCCAAAGCGCTCTGCCAAAGCGCTCTGTCAGCCACGCACGGGTACGAACGAGACCACGGTCACCTGGAACTCGCCCGTGCCGCTCTGGCTTGCGGTGTCTGCCGACGGGAGGGCCGATTCAGCTTGTCCGACCAGGGCGCTTTTCGCCGCCGTGCTGCGCCGGGCGGTCAGTTCATGGGACGCCGCCAGGGGCGGCGAACGAGCACGCACCGGTGCGAGTCAACCATCAAACGGTGGTCGCGAGCATGAAGCAACTCATCACCGGCGGCAGATTTCTGGGCCTACGCCTTGCGCGAGCGTGGCATCGCATCGCGCCACGAATGGCGGGCGGTCTTGGGGCCAGCCTCAGCGCAGGTCCCCACCGTGCAGAAACGGGCGCAGATGAGAGCCATGCGGAGCGGCTGGTCGCGCCGGGACGCAGCCCGTGCAGCGATGGCGGCGGCCCTGTCGCCGCAGCCATTTCGAGCACTCACCGCTGAGTTACGCCACACTAGCTCATCCCCACTCCATGTTGTCGCCGAAATGCCCCTCCGCCCGCCACCGGTTGCTGCAAAGCACTTTGTAGACGCCCAGCAGGCTGTCGCCGCTGACGCGCCGCGCGAACTGGTCAGTTGCCGCCTGCCAACGACCTGGGGCGAGTTCACGATGCATGGTTTGCTCGATTCGTTGCTCGGACAAGAGCACGTAGCGCTGTCCATGGGGCCGATCGACGACAGCGAGCCGGTACTCACCCGCGTGCACTCTGCGTGCTTGACCGGCGACACCCTTTTCAGCCTTCGTTGCGATTGTGGTCCGCAGTTGCAGGGCGGCCTGCGGGCGATTGCGACGGCCGGCCGCGGCGTGTTGCTGTACCTGCGCCAGGAAGGCCGCGGCATTGGCCTGATCAACAAGATCCGGGCCTATGCGCTGCAGGAATCGGGGGCCGATACGGTCGAGGCCAATCGCCTCCTGGGTTTGCCCGACGACGCGCGCGACTACGCGATCGCGGCCGATCTGCTCACCCACCTGGGTGTGCGGCGCGTCCGCCTGCTCACCAACAACCCGGCCAAGGTCGAGGCACTCACCCGCCTGGGTATCGAGGTCACCGAGCGGGTGTCGCTTCGCATCGCCGCCAACCGCCACAACGTCGGCTACCTGCAGACCAAGAAGCGTCGCATGGGTCACTACCTCGACAGCGACCCGGCCGACGAGCAGGCCGAACGTTGACGCCCAGGTCCGCGGCTTCTGAAGGCGAGGATGGCCGCTCCGCTTCGCCCTGCCCTCGACCAAGCGCCGGGGCGGGCGAAGCGGATTGGGCCGTCAACCAAGGCGCGCGAAGTCGGGCCTGCGCCTGTCGAGCAAGTCGGTGCGGTCTTCGACAGCTTCTTCGCCGTTGACGACGGAGGTTGGCGTTGCTGCCGGCCATCAAGTGGTCGTGGTCGTTCTGGTGCTGCTGCCCTTCCCTCGCGCAACCGCGGCTCGGCGTTCACCGTGTCGAGCAGGCGACCGATCTTGGCGACCATGGCGTCGGACACGCGTTCAGCGGCGGCGGCGGGTTCAGCCGCAGCAGCGCGATGCCGGGCTCGGGGTGCTCGAGCACCCCGTCAGACATAGATCGCCTCGATCACCGTCGCGTACTTCTCGGCCACGCTCTTGCGCCGCACTTTCATGGTCGCGGTGACTTCGCCGTCGTCATGGTCGAGCTCCTTGGTCAGGAGGTGGAACTTGCGCACCTGCTGCACCTGTGCGAGCCTGGTGTTGGCAGCGTCCACCTCGCGCTGCACGAGTTGCTGCACCGGTTGCAGTTCGGTCAGGCTGCGAAAGGTGGTGTAGACCAGGCCCTGCTCCTCGGCCCATTTGCTGACGGTTTCGAACTCGATCTGGATCAGTGCCGACACGAAGCGCCGACGGTCCGCAATGACGATGGCTTCCTTGATGTAAGGCGAGAAGCGCATCGCGTTCTCGATTTCGGACGGCGTGATGTTCTTGCCGCCGGCAGTGATCATGATGTCCTTCTTGCGGTCGATGATGCGCAGCTCGCGCCCGGACGGGCTGTCGTCCCAGCGGCCGACGTCGCCGGTGTGCAGCCAGCCTTCGGCGTCGATGGCCTCGCGCGTGGCCTCGTCGTTCTTCAGGTAGCCGCGGAACACGACCTCACCGCGGATCAGGATCTCGCCATCGTCGGCCAGGCGCAGTTCCACGCCAGGGTAGGGCACGCCCACGGTGCCCAGCGGCGAGTGGTCGCCGGGCTGGATGGTGGTGGCGCCCGAGGCTTCGGTCATGCCGTAGGCTTCACGGATGGGGACGCCCAGCAAGCGAAAGAAATGCAGCACCTCGGGCGCGATCGGTGCCGCGGCCGACACGGCCACGCGGCAGCGCCGCAAGCCCAGGAAGTTGAGCAGCGCGCGCAGCACCAACACGTACCAGAAGGCCCAGCGTGCACGCTGCACCAGGCTCCACTGCGCGCGCGGCAGCGCGGCGCCGGGCTCCAGCGTGCGCAGCGCGCGCTCGACCAGCCACAGCCGCAAGCCGCCGGCTTCGCGCACCTTGCTCAGGATCGACGAGTGGAACTTTTCCCAGATGCGCGGCACGCCGAAGAAGATCTGCGGCGAGAGTTCGCGCAGGTCCTCCTGCACGGTGCGCAGGCTTTCGGCGAAGTTCACCACCGCCCCCACCGACACGGGGATGTGGACCGAGAACATCTGCTCGCCCATGTGGCACAGCGGCAGGTAGGACACCAGCGAATCGGCCTCGCTGCAGCGCAGCACCGAATTCAGCCCACGGGCGGCGGCACGCAAGCCGCGCCAGTCCATCATCGCGGCCTTGGGCCGGCCGGTGGACCCCGACGTGAAGACGATCAACCCCACGTCGTCCAGCGCCGGCCCCTGCGTTGCGGCGGCGGCCGCGGCGGCGTTCTCGGCTTCGAAATGGCGGCCGCGTTCAACGACTTCGCTGAAGTCGAACATGCCGCTGCGGTCGTAGCTGCGCAAGCCACGGGAATCGATCAGCACGATCGCGCGCAGGTGCGGCACACGGTGGCGCAGCGCCAGGATCTTGTCGAGTTGCTCCTGGTCTTCGCAGACCACGATGGGAGCGCCTGACAGCTCGAGAAGATGGGCAATCTCGTCCGCCGGTGACGTGGGGTAGACACCGGTCGTCACGCCGCGCACGAGTGCGGTGCCCATCTGGGCCACCACCCACTCGACACGGTTCTCGCTCAGCACCGCCAGCGCCTGCCCCGGCTGCAGGCCCAGCGTCAGCAGGCCGAGCCCGAACCAGCGCGACTGCTCGGCGTACTGGCGCCAGGTGATGGGGCGCCAGACACCGAACTCCTTCTGGCGCAGCGCCACCTGGTCCGGGCGCTGCTGCGCCCAGTACAGCAGTTGCTGTGGCAGCGGCAGGTCCGTCAATGCGTCGGCGCAAGCGGTCATGCTGGACGGTGCGGATCGGGTCTCAGGACAGCCAGCGCTTGCGCCGCTTGTAGTGCTTCACGTCGCGCAAGCTCACGTGGCCCGCACCTTCGTCGCCGGCACCAAGGTAGAAACGCTGCACGTCGGGGTCGTTCAGCAGCTTGCCGGTAGGCCCGTTGATCACGATGCGGCCGTTCTCGAGGATGTAGCCGCTGTGCGCCACGCTCAGCGCGACATGTGCGTTCTGCTCCACCAGCAGCATCGCGACGCCGTCTTCGCGGTTGATGCGGGCGATGATCTCGAAGATGTCCTTCACGACCAGCGGCGCCAGACCCAATGAAGGCTCGTCGAGCAGGATCAGGCGCGGCTTGCCGATGATGGCGCGGCCGATGGCCAGCATCTGCTGCTCGCCGCCCGAGAGGTAGCCCGAGACCTGTTTGCGGCGTTCGCGCAGGCGCGGGAAGTAGTTGAAGACCTTCTCGCTGTCGATGTCACCGCGCCGGCGGCCCACCAGCGCGTTGCCGGCAGCGACCAGGTTTTCTTCCACCGTGAGATCGGCAAAGACATGGCGGCCCTCGCGCACGTGGGCCATGCCGGCGCGCGCCAGCTGGTACGAGGCGCGGTTGCCGATGTCTTCACCGAAAAAGCGGATCCGGCCCGAGCCGATGCGGCCGTTCTCGTACGCAAGCACACCTGAGGCGGCCTTCAGCGTCGTCGTCTTGCCAGCGCCGTTGGAGCCGAGCAGCGCCACGATCTGTCCATCGGGCAACTCGATCGAGAGCCCGCGCAGGGCCTGAACGCTGTGGTTGTAGACGACCTCGATGTTCTCGACGGTGAGGGCAGCATCGCTCATGCGGTCAGACCTTGATCCAGCCGCTCGCCGGCTCCATCGTCTTCTTGTCGGCGTCGTAGGCGTACATGCGGCCGACCGGGATCTGGTGGCCGGACAGGTCGGCCAGCAGGCCGGTGACCCCGCCGGTGTCCCATTCCTTCATCGATTCGAGTACGGCCTTCATGTTCGGCAGCTGCAGCGGCTTGTTGGCCTTGATGCAGCGCTCGGCCACCTCGGCGAAGATCATGCCGCTGAGCCAGCTCGAAATGTAGAACGGCGAGATGTGCTTCACGTCAGGCCGCGCCTTGGCCAGGTACTCGCGCATGTTGTTGATCATCGGCGAGTCGGTTTCGTGGCCATAGCGGTACATGCTGACGCCGGTGAGCTTGACGCCCAGGGCACCCAAGGCGTCGTACGCCGGCTTGTCCAGGCCCCAGGCCGTGCCCATGATCTGCGGGTTCAGGCCGGCTTCGCGCAGTTGGCGCACGAACTCCGGCATCGGCGCCAGGATGTAGCCCTGGAAGATCACGATGTCGGGCTTGGCGCGGCGCAGCTTGGCGACCTCGGGCGCCACGTCGATGCCCGATTGCTTGGTGACGACCTCGGCCACGACGGCCAAGCCGAGTTTTTCGGCG
>JANOJJ010000791.1:0-8039 GCA_031408155.1 Rubrivivax sp. | reverse complement strand
GCCTCGGCCAGCAGCGCGGGGTCGTCGGTGTAGATGGCGTGCTTGGCCTCGGCCATCTGGGCATCGTCGAGCTCGCGCGACGGGTCGGTGCCGCGCCGGCAGGCATCGACCTTGTTCCTGGCGATGTCGAAGCCGATGGTGCGCATGTGTTTGCCGAATTCGACGACCAGCGGCAGGCCCACGTAGCCGAGGCCGATCACTGCAAGGGTGTTCATCGCTGGAATGCTCGAGGTTGAAGGAAGAGTGAATCGCTGCGCCCAGGGAGTCAACGCCGTTCGCGCGCGTCGCGCAAGGCTTGCCGGATGGGCCCCAGGTGGGCGCGGGCAAAGGCAGCCAAGGTCTCGTTGCCCCCGGCATCTGGTGCTGCGTCGGTGTACAGGATCACGGCCGCGCCATCATCGCCTTGGCCCTGCAACAGGCTGGCAGCTCCCAGGGCCTTGGCCACGACGTCACTGGACGTGAAACGGTCGTTCACCCAATAGGCCAGCCATACGGTTCGCTCTTGACGAGTCGCCATCGCGCCGCCGCCTCCCCGCAGCAGGCGCACGACCCGCCACACCGGTTGGGCGGAGTCAGCGTCGATTTCGTACTTGCTGACACTGACCTGGTTCCACACCGGATCTTGTGAAGCCACCAGCACGTTCTGCGAGCTGACGAGTTTTCGATCGGGGCCTTGCTTGCGGTAGAACGCCACGTGCAGGCCGACGGACTTGCCTTGCAACTGATAAACGGCGTCTGCGCGCAGCGATGCCTCTTCAAACTTCGGTTGCCAGGGGGCACCGGGTGCAACAGAAGCCCAGGCACCTTGCCCCGCCACCGGCCAAGCCAGTTTGGGCGGCGCATCGGTCAGCTGCTGCCGGGCAGCCAGCAAGCCGGCATGGGGCAAGGCCATCATCACCAGCGCCGCCAGAGCCGGCGCAGCAACACGATTCCACGTCGCCCCCTGGGTCGATGCGTTGACGCTTGATGTCGCAGGCCTGATGGGCGCATCAGGCTCGGACCATCGCGCGCCGATCATGAACATCACCATGATGACAAAGCCGAAGAAGACCCAGCCGTAGACCAGGTGGTCCACACCCGTGGCCAGACGGTTGTCCGACAGGTGGCCGATTATCACGATCATGTACGCACGCAGCCAGTTGGCAACGATGGGCACCACGATGGAAACACCCACGAACACCAGGCGCCGCGTCAGCGACCGGTAGTTGAGGTAGGCAAAGAGCGAGCCCACCATCAGCGATGCGATGAGGTAGCGAACACCTGAACAGGCCTCCACCACCGACCAGTTGCCGCTGGGGATGACGAATTGCAGGCCTTCGCGGTAGACCGGGATGCCCGTGAGCCGCAGCGCCGCGACCGTGAAATCGGCCGTTCCTTCCATCAGCACCGGCAGCAGGAAATCACCCACCGGCACGCAGAAGAAGAGGAACAACAAGGGGAAGAGCAAGACTCTCGTCGTCTGCCAACCCGTCACCAACGGCACCAGCAAGACGAGCATGGTCACCAGTGCAAACTGCGTCAACGCGTTGACCGAAACCAGGTCTCCGAGCAACCAGGCCACTGCAGCCAAGGCCAGCGGCAGCAGCCATACCAACGCGGGCTGCGGCACCACGCCCTGCAACCGGTCACGCGCTCGCCAGGCCAGCCACAGCGAGATGGGTGGCACCAGAAAGGCATGCGCGTAGGTGTCTGAGCGCGACCAGAGGCCGACCATGGTGATGGCGGTGTCCCGGTACAGCAACAGCGCAGCCAGCATCAACAGGCTCAGCGCGATGACGGGCTGTCGCCAGGCGCTGGCCATGGGTGCTCGGTCGGTCAGGATGGCGCTCATGGCTGTGCCTCAGGCTGCGGTCAAGACGGGCTCCGGCCCGGGGATGTAGCGCCCGACAGCCCCCAGGTGCGCCTTCCAGCTGTAGCCTGACAGCACCCGCTGTCGACCGGCCTGGCCGATGCGCCGGGCTTGCACCGGATCGTGCAGCAGGCCGTTGACGGCCTCGACGTACTGGGCTTCGGTATCGGCCACCAGGAAGTCCTCGCCCTGCCGCGCGTCGATGGCGTTGGCACAGCTTGTGGCCGTCACCACCGGGCGCGCCATGGCCATGGCCTCCAGCACCTTGTTCTGGATGCCGCGGGCCAGCCGCAGCGGCGCCACCACCGCCGCCGCGTGCTGCAGGTACGGCCGCACGTCGGGCACCGTGCCCGTGACGTTGACGGCATCGCCCGCCAGCGCCCGCACCGCGGGCGTCGGGCTGCGCCCGACGATGTGGAAGCGCAAACCCGGCCAGGTGCGGCGCAGGGCCGGCAACATGGCCTGTGCAAACCAGCGAACGGCGTCGACGTTGGGCCAATAGTCCATGGCCCCGGTGAAGACGACCGCAAGCTCGCCGTCGGCAAAGGGCGAGCCGCGGCCAGGGTCCGGGCTGAAGAAGCCGGCGTCGACCCCATTGCACAAGGCCTCGACGGACGGGCCGCACTCGGGGGCCAGAGACCGGAACAGCGCGACTTCCTGCTCGGTGACGAAGAAGGACCGTGCCGCGCCAACGGCGATGCGCCGCTCGTACTCGAGCAAGGCCTGGCCTTCGCGGCGGTACACCCACGACAGCGGCCACCGGTGCTGATCGGCGTACTGGGTCCATTTGGCCGAGTCGACGTCGACAAAGTCCACCAGCATCTGCAGACCGTCGCGGCCTTCGGCGTACTGGGCCATGGATGAGCTGAACACCACCGCGGTCTCGATCGCTTCGCGTGCGAGGGTGTGGTCAACCCAGCGCTGAAGCTCGGCACTGCGGTAATAGCGCAGTGTCAGCGCGTCATCGCCCAGCAAGCCCGCCAGGCTGGCGATGCGCGCACGCAGGGGGCTCAGGCGCACCGCCCGCACGTCAGCACACCATTGGCGGACGGTATCGACATGTTGTTCGTCGTCGGGGTCGTCGATGAAGGTTCCCAGGTAGACCTGATGCTGCTCGGCCAGGTGCCGCAGCAGATGGTACGAGCGCACCTTGTCGCCCTTGTTGGGCGGGTAGGGCATGCGGTGCACCAGGTAGAGGAGCTTGGCCATCCCTACCCCAGGCTGCGCACGACGAAGGGCCCGAGCCAGTTGGCCATGCCGATCGGCAAGCGCCGCCAGGTCTCGATCAGCAGCTTGTACTTGGCGTTGGCAGGGTTGTTCTGCGGCACCGCGTCGCGCTTGTACAGGCAGTATTCGTAGTGCAGCGGCTGTGGCTCGAAGCCCCAGTTCTTCTTGAACGAGAACGAACCCGTACCCTGCTTGCTGCGACCATAGTCGAAGACCTTGAGCCCGCGTGCGCAGGCGCGGCGCATCAGTTCCCAGTACTTGAAGTCGTTGGCCGCCAGGTCGCGTGCAGCTTCATCGTCGCCTGCGTAGTAAGGCAGCACCTCGTCGCGGAAGTAGAAGCTCATTACGCTTGAAAGCAGGCGGCCGTCGGCGGCCGTGACGGTGAGCACCTCGCAGTCGTTGCCGAACTCGCGCCGCAACGCCTCGAAGTAGCGCTTGGGCATCGCCGGCGTGCCATGGCGATGCACGTTGTCGGCATACAGGCTGAAGAAACGCTCGACGCCGCCGTCGATCTCGCTCTTCAACTCGTTCTTGATGCCCTTGCGCACCATCGCGCGCTGCTTGCGCGGGATGGCCAGCATGTTGGCTTCCTGCTCGGGCAGGATCGCCTTGCGGAAGGTGACGTAGAGGTCCTGCTTGGGCCAGTCGGCGTGGCGCGGCTCGACGTTGCGCATCTCGAGATGCTGCACACCGAGTTGCCGCCCCAGGCGCTGGGCTTCGGCCTCGAGCGACGACGCGGCCTCGTCGTCGTCGGCCACCACGCCGCCATAGACTGCGAACGGCAGACTGGTCAGCGCACTTCCGAACAGGAAGCTCTTGACGTACGCCAACGGCAGCACGCCGACGATGCGGCCTTCGCGCTCGGCTTGCAGAAAGTACGTGTCGTGCCGGAACGTGCTGCGCAGCACGCGCTGCCAGCCGGCACGGTGGAAGAAGGTCGCCTTTGGAGCGAGCAAGACGTAGGCGTCCCACGCGGCAAGGCCGGGCAGGTCGTCAGGGGCCAGTCGAACGATGTGGGGCAGGATGTTCAGCACAGCTCGGGTATCACACCGCATTCAGATGGCACTGGCGAGTGCATGTGTCGCGCTGACGGGCTGCCTGTCGAGAAAAATGTCATCCATCCGGCCCCAGTCGAAATCTTCGAGCAGCCGGGCGAGCTTGCCCTCGTTGCGATCGATGTTCACGTAGTGGCGGAAGCGCGTCTTGGCGTCGATGCCCGCGATGCGCGGTTGTTCGGCGTCGATCTCCCACGGATGGAAGTAGAAGATCGCGCTCTCGTGCTCGAGCTGGTTCAGGCGGCGCAGCATCCAGTGCGTCACGCCATAGGGCAGCAAACGGAAGTAGCCGCCGCCGCTGGACGGCAGGTTCCGGTTGAAGATCCTGAGGGTGGACAGCGGTACTTCCAGCAATCCCTGCTCGGTTTGATAGGCAAAGCGCGGCGCGTCGGGCATGCCGTAGTGGTCATGCGCGATCGGGTAGATGCTCGAGCTGTAGCGGTGACCCGTGCGCAGCAGCGTCTCCAGCGCCCAGAGGTTGCCTTTGCCGATCGAGAAACTCGGCGCCCGGTAGCCCTTGACGGCCACACCACCGGTGTCTTCCAGCACCGACTTGGCGCGCTCCACGTCGTTGCGGAAGGCGGCTTGGTCGAGCTCGCTGGCACGCTCGTGGCCATACCCGTGGCTGGCCAGTTCGTGGTCGCCAGCGACGATGTCGCGCACCAGGGCCGGGTAGCGTTCGGCGATCCAGCCCAGCGTGAAGAAGGTGGCGCGGATGCGGCGCTCGGCCAGCAGCGCCAGGATGCGCTGCACGTTGCGTTCGATACGGCATTCGCGCTGGTCCCATTCACCGCGGGCGATGTAGGGCGCAAAGGCCGAGACCTGGAAATAGTCTTCGACGTCGATCGTCAGCGCATTGGTGACCGGGGGGGAGCGCACGGCGGATTCCTTAGACCGTTGCCGGTTGCGAGCCGAGCCAGCGCCACAGGTCGGCTGCAATGCGCTCGGCGGCATGGCCGTCCCAGTATTCGGGCACGCGGCCGCGCTTGCCGCGGCCGGCCAGGATGTCGTCGACAGCGCACAGGATGGCATTGCGGTCGCGTCCGACCATGGTGTTGGTGCCTTGCTCGACGGTGATCGGACGCTCGGTGTTCTCGCGCAACGTGAGGCATGGCACGCCGAGTGCCGTGGTCTCTTCCTGCAGGCCGCCCGAATCGGTAAGAACCAGCGCGGCACTGCACATCAGGCCCAGCATCTCGAGGTAACCCTGCGGCGGCAGCAGGATCATGCGCGCCGGGTCGATCAGGTCGCCCAGGCCGAACCGGTCGACGTTGCTGCGCGTGCGCGGGTGCAGCGCAAATACCAGCGGCAGCCGCTGCGAGACCGTGCGCAGCGTTTCGAGCAAAGGCCTCAGTGTCGCAGCATCGTCCACGTTCGACGGCCGGTGCAGCGTGACCACGCCATAGCCCGACGGATCGCTCAGCAGGGCCGCATCGTGGCCATGAGCCTGCAAGGTGTCGGCCGCAGGACGGGCCTGCGGCCGCGATGCGCGTAGCGAGTCGATCATCACGTTGCCCGTGAAGCACACACGCTCTGCGGCCACGCCTTCGCGCGTGAGGTTGGCTAGCGCACTGCGCTCGGTGGTGTACAGCCGGTCGGAGATCTGGTCGGTCAGCACGCGATTGATCTCTTCGGGCATGCGGCGGTCTCCGCTGCGCAGGCCGGCTTCGACATGGACCACCGGCACGCCCTTCTTGACGGCCACCAGCGAGCAGGCCAAGGTCGAATTGACGTCGCCCACCACCAGCACGCACGACGGCTTGTGCTCGTCGAGCGCAGGCTCAAAGCGCTTCATCACTTCGGCCGTCTGCACCGCGTGCGAAGCCGAGCCCACCTCGAGGTTGAGGTCGGGCCGCGGCAGGCGCAGATCCTCGAACAGCTTGTCGCTCATGCTGGCGTCGTAGTGCTGCCCGGTGTGAACCAGCAAGGCTGCAATCGGTGGCCGGTGCGCTGAGAAGGCGCGCAGGATGGGCGCGATCTTCATGAAGTTGTGGCGGGCGCCGACGACGCACATCACGGGCCCGAGCCCGTCGTTCGTCTTGTCGCTGCTCACTTGCTGCCTTCGTCTGACGATCGCTTGACGGCGTTGACCAGTTTTTGCAGCATGCCCAGCGTCTGCACGTTGATGCGCTCCAGGCGCAGCAGGCTGCGCTCGAGCCGCTGCAGCTGGTCGGACCGCTGGTCAGCCGTCAGCGAGGCCAGCTGCTTGTTCATCGCCTCGGCTTCGTTGATGTCGAGCTTGAGCTTGGACAGGTCGACGTCGATCTCGGCCACCACACTGGCCGCGGCACCGGCACCAGAGGGCACCGCGGCAGCCGTCTCGGGCCGCGCGGGGACCTGGGACTCCTGGGCGAATTCTTTGGCCACCTCGGCCACGTCTTCCCTGGTCAGGTGCGTGCGGTTGCTCAGGTAGCCCAGCAGCAGCAGGCGGTCGCAAACGGAGTTGATGCGGCGCGGAATGCCGCCGCTGGCGGTGTAGATGCCTTCGAAGGCCGCCGGTTCGAAGGTCGGCTTGTCGGTGGCGCCGGCGCACTTGAGGCGGTGCTCGATGTAGCTCTTGGTCTCAACGGCATCGAGCGGCCCGATGTGACAGGTGGCGGCCACGCGCTGGCGAAACTGCTCCATCTCGGGCCGCTGCAGGATCTCGCGGAATTCGGGCTGGCCGACCAGAAAGCTCTGCAGCAGCGCCTGGTTGCCGAACTGGAAGTTCGACAGCATGCGCAACTCTTCGACTGCCCGCGGCGACAGGTTCTGTGCCTCGTCGACGATCAGCAGGCAACGCTTGCCCTTGCTGGTCTGACTGATGAGGAAAGCCTCGAGCGTGATCAGCAGCTCGGACTTGGGCACGTCCTTGACGCGGAACCCGAACGCTGCGCCGACCATGCGCAAGGTGTCTTCGGCGCCCAATTGGGTCGTGACCAGATGGCCCGCTATGACGTTGCTGCCATGCA
This sequence comes from Rubrivivax sp., assembly GCA_031408155.1. Lineage (GTDB taxonomy): Bacteria > Pseudomonadota > Gammaproteobacteria > Burkholderiales > Burkholderiaceae_C > Rubrivivax. The sequence continues at coordinate 957 of JANOJJ010000791.1, read as the reverse complement.
AGCCGTCGATCAGCGAGCGTAGGACCGTGGTCTTGCCGGCCCCGATTTCACCGGTGATGACGATGAAGCCTTCGTTGCGCGAAACACCGTACTCGAGATAGGCCTTGGCTCGCCGGTGCTGCTTGCTGCCAAAGAAGAAGTTGGGGTCGGGGTTGAGCTGGAACGGCTTGCTCGCCAACCCGAAGAAGGATTCGTACATGGCTAGAACCGCATGCGAATCGAGCCAATGAGCGCCGACTCTTGGTACGGGTTGGTGTCGCTGTCGAACTGCGTATGACGGATGCCAAGCGAGACGTTGGCATAAGGACCCAGCTTCGCGGTCCAGGTGGCCACGATCGACCGCAGATCGTTGCCGGCCTGCGCGCCGCTGCCCGCCGTCCGTTGCTGACTGGCTGAAACGACGATCGACGCGTCCGGGGTCAGACGGTGCGTCAGGCTGAAAGTCAGGCCTTGTTGCCGCACCCGGCTGGCAATCGCAAAGTCACCACTTGCTGCGCCCGCGTCATCAAGCGGTTGAGACTGCGTACGGGACGCCGACAAGGAGACGGTGGCGCGCAAGCCCTGATACGCGATTGCCATGCTTTGACTTCGTTGCACGGTCGCCGATGCCGACTGAAAACCGCCTGTCACGACGCTGTTGCCGCCTTGCGGATCGGCCGCCAGGATGGCGCGCACCAGGGCGTCGCGCTGCACTGGGTCGGGCTGTATCGAAGCGAGTTGTGCGAAGAGTAGGTCGTAGGCCGACGCCACGCGACGTCCGGCGGTCCCACCTTGCTCCAGGCTGCGGCTGTCACTGGCCGTCCAGATGGTGTTGGCCATCCGATGCGACAAACTGATGGAATGCGAGCGGCCAAAGAACCGGCGGTCGGTGTCGAATCGGATCGACGTGCGCGGCCCGGGGGTCCAGCTGGCACCCGCGCCCCAGTTCGTGCTGCGAGTGGACTGCCCGGTCTGAAG
>JANOJJ010000037.1:0-5368 GCA_031408155.1 Rubrivivax sp. | reverse complement strand
ACATCACCTACGAGCCGCTCGGCGTGGTGGCGGCAATCGCGCCGTGGAGCAAGCGGCCAGGTGCTCCTTGACGGGGTCGACTTGTGCACCCTGAGCGAGCCCCAGTTGCGGCCTTATCGGCGGCGCATCCAGATGGTGTTTCAGGACCCGTTCAGCTCGTTGAACCCACGCCTGACCGTGGGTCAGACGGTTGCCGAGCCGATCATCGTTCACGGCCTCGCGCCCAAGGGGGACGTGGCGGCCGCCGTGGCCGAGCTGTTCGCCCTGGTGGGATTGAGTCCAGGTGTGCTCGGGCGCTACCCGCACGAATTCAGCGGCGGCCAGCGTCAGCGCGTGGGCATCGCGCGGGCCTTGGCGGCACGGCCGGACCTGCTGATCTGCGACGAGCCGGTATCGTCGCTCGACGTCTCGATCCAGGCCCAAATCGTCAACCTCTTCGAGCAATTGCGCGGCCGGCTCGGCTTGGCCTATCTGTTCGTGTCGCACGATCTGGCGGTGGTGCGGCACTTGAGCGACCGAATTGCCGTCATGTACCTCGGCCGCATCGTCGAGGTCGCTGCCAAGAATGATTTGTACCGGCGACCGGTACATCCCTATACCCGCCTGCTGATCGAGACCATCCCGACCACCAACCGGGCCTTGGAAAAGCAGCGGCCGCCGACGCGGCTTCGCGGCGAGCTGCCCAGTCCGCTGAACCCACCCGCGGGCTGCGGTTTTCATCCGCGCTGCCCCTACGCGATGGACATCTGCCGCGCGCTATCGCCGCAGCTCACCCGGCGCCCGGACGGCCGCCAGGTGGCCTGCCATCTGCCGGACGACCCCGACGCGATCGTCGCCACCATTCCTGTGTCCAGCATCTCCGGATTGCCGCAATGAACAAACCCATCTCTCTCGCACCTTCATTCAATGCCGGCATGCAGATCATGCCGACGCATGCCGATGTCATCAAAGCCAGCCTCGCGCAGGCGAACAACCGCCCTAACTCCTTCCAGGGCAGCTCGGTTTCGAGCGCCGACACCCAGACTTCGGTGGCGGTGAGTTTCCTGACTGACCGCGAGGCACTCGCCGCGTTTCTTCCGCCGGGCAAGAACCTGTCGATCCACGGCGACCCGGTGCTCACCGTGGTCTCGGTGTACCAGGGCGGCCTGCGCTGGCTGGCCGGGCGCACCTACAACCTGCTGCTGGTGATCCTGCCGGTTGTGCACGAGGGCAAGGCCGGCAAGACGGTGGGCGGCTTTCTGCCCGTCGTGTGGGAAAACATGACCGAGCCCATCCTGATGGGACGTGAAACCTTGGGCTGGCCGAAGATCTACGCCGAGCTGCCGCCGTTGCGCAAGCTCGGCGACACGATGCAGTGCGTCGCTGCTTGGCATGGCTTCACCTTCGTCGACATCGATGTGTCAGCCCTGCGCGCGATGACCGCCGAGGAACTGAAGACCAGGAGCAATGGACAATCGGCGAGCGCCGGGCTGATCTGCCACAAGTACATCGGGCGCACCGGCTCGCCGGGACAGGCCGACGCCGACTACCTGACCTTGTCGACCGACGAAGGTGCGGTAGCGCCGGCCTACCGCGAATTCCTTACCGGCGATGCCGAGGTCCGGTTCTTCAAGGGCACGTGGGAACAACTGCCGACGATGACACACACGGTGGCCAGGTTGGCCGACCTGAAGGTCGAGCGAGTCACCGATGTCATCGTCACGACACAGTTCGGCGGCGGCATGGGCAAGACCCGGATCCTTGAGTAGCGCTCGGAGGCCGAAGGCATGGACATTGAATGCGGACAGATCGCCGTCATCACCGGTGCCGGCACCGGTATCGGTCGCGCGCTGGCGCGCCAGCTCAGTGCTTGCGGCGTCCACGTGTCGGTGTGCGACGTCGCCGAGGAGGCCATGGCGCACACCGCCGAGCTATGTCGGGCTGACGCTCCCGGCGCAACGCGCGTCCACACGTTCCGCGCTGATGTGAGCCAAGAAGCCGAGGTGCTCGCCTTTCGCGACGCCGTGCTCGCCGCTCATGCCAGCCCCAGCATCCAGCTGCTGTTCAACAACGCCGGCATCGGGGGAGGCGGCAGTTTTGTGGATGGGGATCGCGTTTCCTGGGAGCGCACGTTCGCGGTCTGCTGGTTCGGCGTGTACTACGGCACGAGGGCCTTCCTGCCGCTGTTGATGGCGAGCCGCGAGGGTTGCATCGTCAACGTCAGCAGCGTCAACGGTTTCTGGGCGAGCCTCGGACCGGCAACGCCCAACACCGCGTACAGCGCAGCCAAGTTTGCGGTCAAAGGCTTCACCGAGGCGCTGATCACCGATCTCCGGCTGCACGCTCCGCACGTGAGCTGCGCGCTGGTGATGCCTGGCCACGTCGGCACGCAGATCTCCGTCAATTCCCTGAATGCCACGGCCTGGACTGCCGATCGCCTGGAAACCGCCCGCAGGCATCTCGTCCGCGGCGGAGTTCCGGTCGCCGGCCTGCCGGACGAGGCCATCCTGGCGCTTTTGCAGCAGCGCGCAGCGGACTTTCGCGACCATGCGCCGACCAGCGCCGACGAGGCCGCCGCATCGATACTGAGCGGCGTACGGGTGGGGCGCTGGCGCATCCTGGTCGGGGACGACGCCGAATTCCTGGATCGCCGGGTGCGCGAAGACCCGGAGAACGCCTACGAGACCGAGTTCGCTCGAGCGCTCGCCGATGCCAAGGCAGGCGCAGGCACCCAACGCGCGTCAGGCTGACTTACGGCCCGACTTGACGCCACCGATGACGCAACTGCACCCGACCCTGCCTTCGACCGATCGCTTCAAGGAGAAGCGCGAGGCCATCCTGGCCGCCGCTGCAGGCCAATTCAACAAACAGGGCGTCAAGGGCACGACACTTGCCGACATTGCTGCCCAGGTCGGCTTGGTCACTACCAGCGTGACCTACTACTACCGCAAGAAAGAAGATCTTGCGATGGCCTGCTTCATGCGCTCGATCGCTGCCCATGACGAGCTGGCCAAACAGGCTGCGAAGGCCGGAACGGTGACCGAGCGCGTCACGCGCTTCCTGGCGCTGCACGCCGAGATGATGGCGGCCAACGACAGCGGCGAGCAGGCGCCACTGATCTTTTTCAACGACATTCGCGCCCTGCCGGAAGCGCACGCAGTCGTCGCCTTCGCCGCCTACACCGATATGTTCAGAAGCGTGCGCAGGCTCCTGACCGCAGGGCCGGCCGATGACCTGCCGCCGCTCTCCCGTGCGGCCGCGAACTCGCGCGCGCACCTGCTGCTGTCGGTAGCGCAGGCTATGCGCACATGGATTGCGCGCCACGAGCTCGACGAGTATCGGCGCGCCGCAGGTCGTGTGGCCGACCTGTTGCTGCATGGGCTGCCCGGAACAGGGTTTTCGTGGCCACCGGTGGCGGCGCAGGCCGATGCAACGCCCGACATGCCCGTCCTCCCTCTAGTCATGCGCCGACGTGAAGCCTTCTTGCGCGTCGCCACCGAGCTGCTCAACGACAAGGGCTACCGGGGCGCGTCGGTCGAGGAGATCTCGGCCAGGATGAACATCACGAAGTGGTCGTTCTACTACGACAACGAAACCAAGCTCGATCTGGTCACTGCCTGCTTCGAACGCACCTTCTCTTTGGTGCGCGATGCGCTGAAATCGGCGCAGGAGTCCAAGGGTCCTGGGTGGCAACGGGCCTGCACGGCAGTCGCGCGGCTGGTGCGGTTTCAGCTTTCGGAACGGGGACCGCTGCTGCGGACCTCAGCCGAGATCGCCCTGCCGGACGAGGAGCACCGCATTTCGGTCCGGCGAACGTACCAGCGCCTGACCGAGCGCATTGCCAACCTGGTTGTCGAAGGGATGACCGACGGCTCGATTCGAGCCTGCAATCCAGCCATCGCCGCGCAACTGCTGGCCTGTTCGGTCAACGCTGCCGCCGAGTTGCAACGTTGGGTGCCTGGCATCACAAGGGAGACCGTGACCGGGCTTTACACCCGTCCCGCACTTCTCGGACTGCTATGCGAGGAAAGCGAACCGCTGAGCGCCGCCGAAATTGCAGCGGAGGCCCGCAATCGCTTGAGTTAGACCTTCACCCGATGACCGCCCGCGAATCCGACCGCACCCTTTCGCCCGACGGGACACGTCAGCGGCTGCGCCAGGCTGCCGAGTGCGGACCGTCGCGGAAGTCTGGCCGTGGCCGCTACGGAGATCTTTCCATAACGGGGCGATCGTCGAGCGTGGAGTGGCGCTGTCATTGCTGGCTGCGCGCGGCGCCGATCTCGCCGCCGACTGGCGGCGTCAACCCTTGCCGTCGCGCCGCGCTTGCAGCTCGGCGATGCGGGCACGGGCCGCGTCGCCTTCGGGGATCGGCTGGCCGCCGTCGCGCCACTGCACGGCGGCCTTGAAGCCTTCGGCCTGCGCATAGCGGCGAAACCAGACGCCCTCGGGGTTGTGCCGCGAGATGCCGTCGAACAGCGTGGCCAGCTGCTGCGTCTGCTCCAGGCCCATCGCCAGCAGCACCTGGTTGACCACCATCTTGTGCATCGCCAGCTGGCCGTGCGGCACGGCGGCGATGCGCTCCGCCAGCCGCATCGTCGCCGCATCGAGTTCGCCGGCCGGCACAGCCAGGTTGGCCAGGCCCCAGTCGGCCGCGGTGCGGCCGCTGATCACGTCGCCGGTGAACATCAGCTGCTTGGCGCGCAGCGGACCCAGGCGGTAGGTCCACATCGCAGTTGTCGGACAGCCCCACACGCGCGTGGGCATGTAGCCGATGCGCGCGTCGTCGGCCATCAGCAGCAGGTCGCAGCACAGGGCGATGTCGCTGCCGCCGGCCACTGCCGCGCCATGCACCTTGGCGATGGTGGGTTTGGGACAGCGCCACAGGCTCATGAAGTCTTCGGTGTTCTTCTTCATGAACGCGTAGTCGACCATCGGGTCCCACGGCGTGCGCTCCTGCTGGCAGGGGTGGTCGATCAGGCCTTGCCCGAATTGCGACAGGTCATAGCCGCCGCAGAAGCCCTTGCCCGCGCCTTCGACCACGATCAGGTGCACCTCGTCGTCGGCCACCGCCCAGTCGACCGCAGCGCGGATCTCGCCGGGCATCTTGTCGTCGATCGCGTTCAGCCGCTCGGGGCGGTTGAGCAGCAGCCGCGCCACGCGCGGCTGTGCGGCATCCTTTCCGATCGTGACGGTGGAGAAGTCGGGCATGCTCAGCGCGACCCCATCAAGGCGTCGTCGAAGATCGCAACCGCGCGCGTCCAGCCGGCCGACGCGCCGCGGATCTTGTGCGGGAAGCAGCTGATATAGAAGCCGCTGTCGGGCAGCGCTTCGAGGTTGTGCAGTTTCTCGAGGTGGCAGTAGCCAATGTCGCGCCCGGCCTTGTGACCCT
>JANOJJ010000015.1:0-2577 GCA_031408155.1 Rubrivivax sp. | reverse complement strand
GCAGTACAGCTCGCTGGTGCGCCGCCTGGCCCACCAGATGATCGCCAAGCTGCCGGCCAACGTCGAGCTCGACGACCTGATCCAGGTCGGCATGATCGGGCTGGCGGACGCGCTGACGCGCTTCGACGCCGCGCAGGGCGTGCAGTTCGAGACCTTCGCCACCCAGCGCATCCGCGGCGCCATGCTCGACGAATTGCGCGGCAGCGACTGGATGAGTCGCGGTGACCGGCGCCAGCAGCGAGCGATCGAGACCGCTGTGCACAAGCTCGAGCAAAGGCTCGGACGCGCGCCCACCGAAGGCGAGATCGCCCAGGAGATGGAGCTCACGCTCAGGCAATATCAAGAGTTGCTGGGCAAGGTGCGTGGCACGCAGCTGATCTACCTCGAGGACATGAGTGGCGACGAAGGCAGCGAGGACTACCTCGACCGCCACGTGGTCGACGACGACGCCAACCCGTTGGGCCGGCTGCAGGATCAGCGCATGCGCGAGGCCCTGGTCGAGGCGATCAAGAACCTGCCCGAGCGCGAGCAGTACGTGATGAGCATGTACTACGAGCACGACATGAACCTGAAGGAGATCGCGGCCGTGCTCAAGGTGACCGAGAGCCGGGTCTGCCAACTGCACAGCCAGTCGATCGCGCGTTTGCGCACCCGGCTGCGCGAATGGTGATCGAGGTGGACTGCCGCGGCTCCCGGCAAGCCGGTGGCCGCGTGGCCACCGGGCCAGTGAACCGGGCCAGTGAACCAGGCCAGTGAACTGAACCTGCAGGTCGAATAGTCAAAGAGAAGGCCGCGCAGTGCGCGGCCTTTTTGTCCTGCTGCTGTCGCGCAGGCCGCTTCAGGCCATCAGTTGTCCTGATCGAGCGTTGCGTCCGGCGCTGCCGCCGGCGCCGTAGACAGCGTGCGTCGGATGCTCGGGCAATAGCACGTCGATGGCTCGGTCGAGCGCGGCGGTGGCGCGCGCCAGCGCTTCGCGCTGTGCTGCCACCTGGCCGCTGGCCAGGGCCAGGCGCTGGCGCAAGACGCCGGGCACATCGCCTTCGCGCGCAGCGCGCGAGAACTGACCGACCGCGCGCGCCAACGCGCGGTGCAGCTCACTGGCCTGGGTCTCGATGGCCATCGGGTCGTTGTTGCACAGGGCCAGGGTCAGGCCGCCGAGGCAGCCCTCGAGTGCCGCCATCGCAGGCTCGAGCTCGGAGACTCGTTGCAGGGCCTGCAATTCTTCGGGCGAAGTGAACATCGCTTGGACCTTGGGTTCAGCGGTAGGTGCGGGCCAGCAGTTCCTGCGCGTTGGCGATCAACTTGTCGGCGATCGCCTCGGGATTGACCTTGAAGGTGCCGTTCTGGATCGACTGGCCGATGCGCTCGACCTTGGCGGCGTCGAAGCTGCCGTCGCCAGCCACCGCTGCCAGCGCCGTGGCCTCGGACGAAATGGCCACCGTAGCGCTGCCGGACGTGGCCGCGGCCAGGTTGCTGCCGGCCGGCGTGCCGGCCTTGCGCTCGCCAGCCACCGGGGGCGGCGGCAGTTGTTTGTCGAATGAACCGATCTTCATGAGGGTCTCCCAGGGAGCGTTCCGGGGGGCGCGCTTCCGACTGATGTGATCGTGGTATCGGACTGGCGGGACCTGGACTTTAGGTCGTGACACGCTTTTTTTCGATTCACCCCCGCAAACGCAGGGGTCGGGGTGCGTTTCACAGCGAGACTTCAACCTGGTGGTCGGACACCGGCACGCCGCTGAGCACACGTCCGGACTCGGTGCGCACGCGTACCGACTGGCCCTCGACGCCTGGGCCCAGGGCCTGGCCCTCGCCGCTGACCGTGAAACCGTCGCCGCGGGCGCGCAGCCGCACCGTGTCGCCGACCGCAAACCATTGCCGCTGGCGCAGGTCCCCGCTGCGCACGGCCTGCCCGGCCTGCAGCGAGCGACCCAGCGTGCGACCGATCACCTCGTCGGCACGGGTCAGCGGGGCTCGAGCCTCTGCCGCCCAGTCGACCTCGGTCGACTGCAGGTGGTCGGCCGCCAGCACAGTGCCGGCGGCCAGCGCGCGCGTGGGCGCCAGTGCCGGCGCGAATACGTGGACCACCACCGGTAGCCAGACTTGCCAGGGCTTGTCGCCTTCAATGCAGCGCAGTCCGATGCGGCTGCGGCCCCACAGCGAGCCCAGCTGCGGCAGCTGCGGTTCGATGCGGCGGCACGGCGCCAGCCGCAGTCGCGGGTCGAGCTTGCCGATCTCGATGGCCACCCGCACCGACCCACTCGATGCAGCCGGCAGCTGAATGCTGGAGCCGATGAACTCGCGCAAGCGATTGGCCAGCGCGCTTTCGATCGGGGCCTCGGGGGCCGGCGGCTGCTGGGCGTCGACCGCTGTGGCAGCACAGGCCAGCGCGCACAGCAGCAGCGTGTACAAGCGGGGATGCGAGGCACGGCGACGGCGAGGGCGGACAAGGTCAGTCACGGCCTGAACTGTAGGCAACCGCGCTCCACCGCAGGGTCGGAAATGGCAGCGCTTCGACCCGCTGTTCCGGCGCTGGCGGCGCGCGGCGCAAACCAGAATGCTCGGCAAGCCTGCAAGGGC
>JANOJJ010000846.1:0-5753 GCA_031408155.1 Rubrivivax sp. | reverse complement strand
GGGCCGATCTGCACCGGCTCGAAGAGGATGTCGTGGCGGGGGTCTCGCATGGCCGATTCTCGTTCGTGCGGCAGCGCGCCGCCGACCGCGGTTGTAGCGCCGGCCCGGCGCGAGGTGGCCGCTGCGGGCGATGTATCGTGCGCCGCCGACCCAACCACCCCATGGCCCACCCCATGGCCGACCCCATGGCCGACCCAACCGAAGACGTCCCCGACCCGGTGCACCACGCGCTGTACGAGGCGCTCTACCGCGGCACCTACCTGCGCATGTACGGCCGGCTGGCGCCGCTGTATGCGCGGCTGCAGCGTGCGCTGCGCCTGGCCGCAGCGTCATCGAAGGACTCAGCCTGACCCTGAGCGCACGACAGGCGCGCTGCGATACCCTGCTCGGCAGTCTGTTCGCCGGGCTAGCCAGTGTCCGCGCCTGGTCGTGCAGCGGGCACTCGTCGGGCAGCTGGCAGGCGCTGGAGGTGGCGCCCGAACTGCGGCCCCGAGGCTTTCGCGTGATCAGCCCTTGCTGCGCTCCAGTGCGACTTCGAGCAGGCTCCTGGCCACCACCTTCAGCGCCAGCGTCTCTTCGGTCCCTTCGAAAATCGACAGCACGCGCGCGTCCAAGAAGTAGCGGCTGACCGCTGTCTCTTCGGCATAGCCCATGCCGCCGTGGATCTGCAGCGCCTCGCGCGTCACCAGCTCGGCCGAGCGGCAGGCCAACAGCTTGACCAGGCTGGCCTCCATCCGGCCCGCGCCCGCATTCAACTGCCGGCCGACGGCATAGGTCAGTTGCCGGCAGGCCGCGAAGCGGGCTGCCATGCGGGCGATCTTGACCTGCGTCAGCGGGTAGTCGATCAAGGGCGCGCCGAAGACCTTGCGCTCGCGCGCGACCTGGACCGCCGCTGTCAGCGCTGCGCGCATCACACCCAGGGCCCGCCCTGCGGTCTGCATGCGGCCGCCGACCATGCCGGCCATCGTGAAATAGAAGCCCTGGCCGAGCCCCGCTTCGCCGCCGATGACGCACCCATCGGGCACGAACAGGCGGTCGAACGCGAGATCGAAGGAATGCATGCCGCGATAGCCGATGGTCGCGATCGCCCGGCCCTGCAGCCGGCCGCCGCCGGGCTGCACGAAGCTGAACTCGTGGCCTTCGACCGACGGCTTTTCCACCAGCAGCAGGCTCAAGCCCCGGTGCCCGAGCGACTTGTCGGCGTCGGTGCGCACCAGCACCATCAACAGCCCCGCCTTGCCGGCAAAGGTGCACCAGGTCTTGGCGCCGTCGAGCAGCCAACCGCCGGCCGTGCGCGTGCCCTTGAGCGACAGGCTGGCGACGTCGGAGCCGAAGTCGGGTTCGGTGATCGAGATCGCACACAGCGGGTTGCCCACCGCGAGCCGGGGCAACCAATGCGCCTTTTGCTGCTCGGTGCCGCCGACCAGCAGCGCGCGGGCCAGGATCTCGGGCCGGGTGATCAGGCTGCCCGCAGCGCCGAGCGAGGCCGCGGACAAGGCTTCGGTCACCGCGATCATCATCAGCACGTCGTCGCGGCCGTCGGGCGCACTGCCGCCGAAGGACTCAGGAATCGCCAGCCCGAACACGCCCATCTCGCGCAGCGGCTGCAGCAGCGATTCGGGCACGGTCAGGTCCTGGCGGTGGATGCGTTCGGCCATCGGCGCCACCACCTCGGCCGCAAAGCGGCCAAAGGCCTGTTGCGCCAGCGCGACCGGCTCGTCCAGCACCACCTGGGCCAGCTCGGTGTTTGCCGTGGCCACGGCCTGGCCCAGCGCCGCCAGCGCCGCCGCGCTGGCCGTGGCCTTGCGCAGGGCAGCCAGTTCGGCGCCGGCGGCCAGCGCCTGCAACGCGCCGCTGTCCAGGCCGATGTCGAGGCAGACCCGGTCGAGCTGGCCGATCACCGCGACCAGGGCTTCGGCTGCGAAGGCCAGCGCCAGGCCGCGGTCGAGCGCCGACGACGCCACGACGGCCGCCACCGCCGTACGCGCTGCCAGCAAGTCGGCACTGGCCAGCGCCAGTTCGTAGCACACCACTTGATGGGCATCGAGCTGCCGCGCATCGAGTTGGCCATCAACCGCGCACAGCATGGCCACGCGGTCGAGCGCAGTGTCGAGGCAGCTGCCAACCTGGCCGATCAATGCCTGTGAGAGCGAACTCGAATCCGCACCCTGTCCAGACCAGCGCTGTTTCATCGAACGACCTTTACGCTGCGGGACGTGGCTGCAGGGGGGCTCACAAGGTGCCGTTGATGGCGTAGTCGAACAGCTGCCAGCTCTTGAGCGGCTGCGACGTGGCCTTGGCCTTGTAGGCGTCGTTGAGCGGGCGGTTCAGGATGAAAGGCACCTTGGTCTCGGACACCCCGCCATCCGAGCGCAGGCGGTCACCCTGCAGACCCGACAGGTCGTGGTCGGCGGCCGACGTGCCGGTGATCAGCGACATGTTGTTCGGGCAGGTGAACGAGGGCATCGAGCCGTCGGCCACGCAGGCGAATCCCTGGCTGATGACGCGCGCGATGGTGGGAATGCAGCCGTCGGCCAGGAACTGCCGCAGGGTGCGCGGGTCGCCACCGTCGATGCAGACCACGACCACCGGCCGCAGGGGCCAGCGGAAGTCGGTGCCGTTGACGCTGACAGAGGGCTTGGTCGTGGTCATGTTCGTTGGCATGGTTGCGCACAGAGCGATGGTGACCGAAGTCGGATGCGCCAGCGCGCGATTTTGCGCTGCGCCGCTCAGGCCGGGTCGGCCCTGGCCGGCGCTGCAGCCAGCGCCGCGTGCAGCCGTTCGCGGCTGCGCAGCACATGCAAGGCGAGCAGGGCCTGGGCAGTGCCTTCGTCGCGCGCGGCCACGGCGTCGACGATGGCCTCGTGCTCCTGGGTCGACAGCGGGATGTTGTCGACGCTGCGCGAGAGGGTGGCGCGGCGGTACAGGTCGAGCTGGTTGACGACGCCGCGATAGTTCGCCAGCAGCGCGTTGTTGCGCGCGGCGCGCGCCAGCAGGTCGTGGAACTCGACGTTGAGCGCGAAGTACTCTTCAGCGCGGCGGGACTTGTGCACCTGGTGCATGCGCTTGACCACGACGCGCAACTGCTCGATCTCGTCGATGGCGATGCGGCGCGCGGCCAGCTTGCCGACCAGGCCTTCGAGCGCAGCCCGTACCTCGTAGTACTCGCTCGCCTCTTCGAGCGACACCTGGCGCACGAACACGCCGCGGTTCTTTTCGACCCGCACCAGGCCGGCCTGGCTGAGCGCGCGAAAGGCCTCGCGCACCGGGCCGCGCGACACCCCCAGCGCAGCGGCGACGCCGACCTCGTTGAGCTTGGTGCCAGCGGCGATCTGGCCGGAGATGATGCGCCGCTCGAGTTCCTGCTGCGCCAGCGTGGCCAGCGAGTGCTCGCGCAGCAGTTCGATCGCGTGCGCGGTGTCGATCCTGCGCCTGGTCAACTCGGCAGACATGGTGGCAGCGGGTGGGTCAACAGCGATCGGCGCATGCTAGGGACGCACTTGCAGATTGTCAACAACATGCAAAGTGACACCGCCCTGCTGCGCCTGGCGTCTGACGGCACGACGCCTGCCAGCGTCGCCGTCGGCACGGCGCTGAGGGCCTCAACTCAGGCGCAAGGCGGCCACGCCGGCCACGATCACCAACGCTCCGAGCAGCCGCTGCAGGCCGAAGCGTTCCTTCAGCACCAGCACCGACAGCACGCTGGCAAACAGGACCGAGGTCTCGCGCATGGCCGACACGGCAGCCACCGGCGAGCGCGTCATGGCCCACAGTGCAATGCCGTACGAGCCGAGCGAGGCCAGCCCGCCCAGCGTGGCCAGCAGCCAGCGCTGGCGGACGTAGGCCATGATCTTCGAGCGGCCCACGGCGTTGCGGCGCCAGACCACCAGCGCCGGATACGGAAAACCGTCGAGCACGAACAGCAGCACGACGTAGCTGATCGGCGCGCCCCCCGCCGCCACGGTGGCGCGAACACCCTGGCCGTCGATGAAGGTGTAGCCGGCGATGACGACCGCATTGGCGAGCGCGAAGGCGATCGCGCGCCGGTGGTGCAGGGCCTCGGCGGGCCGTGACAGACCGACCATCAGCACGCCGGACGTCACCGCCGCCACGCCCAGCCAGGTAGCGGGCCTGAGTGTCTCGCCGAGCACGGTCGAGCTGCCCAGCGCCACCAGCAGCGGCGCGCTGCCGCGCATGATGGGATAGGTGACACCGAGCTCGCCATGCTGGTAGGCGCCGTTGAGCGTCAGGTAGTAGGCGACGTGGACCGACAGCGACGCGGCGATGAACGGCCAGGCCTCGCGCGGCGGTGGGCCGACCAACATCAGCAGCGGCAGCGACACCAGCGCACCGAGGAAGTACACCAGCGCGATGTCCAGTTCCTGGTCGCCGCTGGACTTGACCAGCGTGTTCCAGCCCGCGTGCAGCAAGGCACCGAACAGGACCGCGAGCATGACGACCGTGTCCATGCGCCGTGGCGGCCGTAGGCTTCAGCGCAGCGGCGGCACCGGTGCGCCGGCGACCGGGTTGACGAGAGCGGTCATTGCCGCCGATTGAATCGGGTCGGCAGCGCATTGTCAACAATCTGCAACCTGTCGTTGTCACCGTTGACACCGACCGAAGGCTGCGGGCACGATCCTCGCTGGCCGCCACGTCGGGTGCTGTCCAAGCTGGACTTCAACTGGGCGGCCCAGCGCCGACAGCCAGACACTCGCGCGCCAGCGCGATGCGCTGCTGCTGGCCGCCCGACAACTGCGCCGGGACCACGAGATGCACCAGGCGGTGGCGGCGGTGGCCGACACGCTGCGCGAGATGGCGATTGCAAACGGCGAACCTGCATTGTGAGGAGGACCCCGACCATGGCGACCCCGAAGGAACACCCCGCCCTCGACGCGCTTCGCAAGAGCGGCGCCGGCAAGGTCAAGGTCGCGGTCAGCGACATCGACGGCGTCCTGCGCGGCAAGGTCCTGCACCGGGACAAGTTCTTCGGCGCCGCCGAACCCCACCCCGGAGGCGGATTCGGCTTCTGCGACGTCGTCTTCGGCTGGGACTCGCAGGACGCCTGCTACGACAACGCGCAGGTCACCGGCTGGCAGCATGGCTTCCCCGACGCGCTGGCCCGCATCGACCTCGACACCGCGCGCCACGTGCCGTGGGACGGCGGCGTACCGTTCTTCCTGGGCGAGTTCATCCAGGCCGACGGTTCAGCCTACCCGGTGTGCCCGCGGCAGACGCTCAAGCGGGTCTTGAAGCGCGCCGAAAAGCTCGGCTTCGCAGTCATGACCGGGATGGAGTTCGAGTGGTTCAACTTTGCCGAGACGCCGCAGACCTGGACTGCCAAGCAAGGCGTGGGGCCGACCCCGATCACGCCAGGCATGTTCGGTTATTCGCTGCTGCGCATGGCTGACCAGCGCGAGTTCTTCAACGCGCTGATGGACGACATGGCCGCGTTCCGCGTGCCGATCGAGGGCCTGCATACCGAGACCGGCCCCGGCGTGTACGAAGCCGCCCTCGCCTTCAGCAGCGCGCTGGAACAGGCCGACCGGGCGATCCTCTTCAAGACCGGCGCCAAGGAAATCGGCAAGCGCCACGGCGTGATGCCGAGTTTCATGGCCAAGTGGAACGCGCGTTTGCCGGGCTGCTCGGGCCACATCCACCAACGCCTGAGCGACGGCAAGAAGAACCTCTTCCACGACGCCCGCGGCAGCCGCTCGATGAGCACGCTGTTCGAGAGTTATCTGGCCGGACAGGTG
>JANOJJ010000786.1:0-6151 GCA_031408155.1 Rubrivivax sp. | reverse complement strand
CAATCCACATTCGGCGTGCAAATGCTCTCGTTGGTTGCTGATGAAAGCGGGCGACTCGAACCGCGCACGTTGACGCGCACCCCAGGCCTGGTGCAGCACGCTCAGCAGGCTGTAGCTCAGGTAGGTGACGGCCAGCATCGCGGCTGACCAGACCAGCAGCGCCGCCGCCGAGCCCTGGACGGGGGGGAAGAAGAGCGCATGAAAGCCCAGCGCCAGCAGCAGCGCTGCTGCCAGCGCACGCAGCAGCGCGGCGCGTGGCGAGACACCGAGCCAACGGTCGCAGGCGCGGCCGATCCAGGGGTCGGCCAAGGCGTCGAACAGACGGGCGCCCAGCAGCAGCGCGCCCAGCGTGGCCAGCGGGATGCCGAAGGCGGTGGCGTAGTGATTCGGCAACTGCACGTACAGCGGCAGCGCGACGAAGGCCAGCGGCAGGCCCGGCAGGCCGTAGGACAACCCGTCTCGCCAGCCGCCTTGCCAGCCGGCGTGGCGGCCGCTGGGCGCCGTGCCCTTCACCGCTGCCCCGCCGGCAGCCGCCAGCTCAGGCGCGGCCACCGAACAAGGCCTCGCGCAGTGCCGGGTCCGAGGTCTGCGGCGCCAACCAGATGGCGAAGAACTGCCGCGCCAGGGCCGCGTCGCGCCACTCGCCCCTGAAGCCGCCGTTGAAGTGAAAGCGCGCCGGCACGCCGGCTTCGTAGCTGCCGGTCAGACGGTCGCCGTCGCGCACGTCGGGAAAGGTGGTGCTCATGGTCGCCAGCCAGCGCTCGGCCTGCCCGGGCGCCATCGGGCCTTGTCGGCGCATCTCGTCGAGCGAACGCTGGGCGATGGCGGCGCCTTCGAGCGAGCGCGCGTACTGCAACTCGAGCGCGAAGGCCTGCTGCGGCCAGTCCGCGGCCGACAGCGGCCCCGGCGCCCACAAGCGAGCGTCGACGATGCGCAGCCCGAACCAACGCAGCCGGCCGCTGCCCACCAGCCGCAGCTGCGGCCAGCGCTCGGCCAGCTCGGCCGGCGCGGCGCTCACGCGCGCGTGAGCCACCCCTGCGCCAGCCAGCGCCAGGCCCAGCATCTGTCGGCGTTGCAGCGGCATGGCCATTCAACGCCGACGCAGCGTGAACTGCACGACGCCGGTGTTGCCGCTGGCAAAGGCAGCCTGGCAGTAGGCCAGGTAGAACTCCCAGATGCGCATGAAGCGGGTATCGAATCCGAGCTTGCGCAGTTCGCCCTCGTGGGCCAGGAACTGCACGCGCCAGCGGCGCAAGGTCTCGGCATAGTCCGCGCCGAAGGCCAGTTCGTTGACCACCTCGAGCCCGCACTGCTCGGCCTGTGTCCGGAACGCGTCGCGGCTGGGCAGCAGACCACCGGGGAAGATGTATTGCTGGATGAAGTCGCTCGACCGTACATAGCGGTCGAACAGGTCGTCACGGATGGTGATGGTCTGGATGCAGGCCTTGCCGCCGGGCTTGAGCTTGTTGCGCAGGATCTCAAAGTAGCTGTCCCAGTACTCGCGGCCCACGGCCTCGAACATCTCGATCGAGACGATGGCGTCGAACGGCTCGTCGTCGAGGTCGCGGTAGTCCTGCAGCCGCAGGTCGGCCAGCGGCGAAAGGCCGCGCCGGTCCAGCCGCTCGCGGGCGTAGGCCAGCTGTTCGGCGGACAAGGTGATCGCGGTGACATGCGCGCCGATATCGGCCGTGGCGGCCTCGGCCACGGCGCCCCAGCCGCAGCCCAGCTCGAGCAGGCGCTGGCCGCTGCGCAGGCCGCATTCATCCAGCGTGCGCCGCACCTTGGCCGCCTGCGCCTGCGGCGTGCTGCGCGTGAGGTCGCCGTCGAACCAGGCGCTGGAGTAGTTCATCGACTCGTCCAGCCACAGGCGGTAGAACGGATTGCCGATGTCGTAGTGGGCATGGATGTTCTTGCGGCTGCCGCTGCGCGTGTTGCGGTTCAGCAGATGCTTGAGCCGATAGGCCAGAGATCCCCACCAGCTGCCGTAGATCACGCGCTCGAGCGCTTCGCGGTTGGCCATCAAGAGCTCCAGCAGCGCTACCAGGTCAGGCGTGCTCCAGTGGCCGGCGATATAGGCTTCGGCAAAGCCGATGTCGCCGCTCTTCAGCGCCGCGCTGCAGGCGCGCCAGTCGAGCAGGCGCAGCGCGGCGCGGGGCTTGTCCTGGCCGCCGAATCGGGCCTGCGAGCCGTCGGGCAGTTGCAGGTCGAGGCTGCCCACCCGCAGTTCGCGCAGCAGGCGCAACACCGCACGCCCGGCGGGCGGGGCGGCACGGGGCAGTGAGACGAAGTCGATGGTGGTGGTGTTCATCGGGGCTGGGATCGGTGCAAAGGGGTGGTTCAGCGCGAGGTGAAGGCCTCGGGCGCGGCGGGCTTGGCGACGAAGGGCACGCGCTTGAGCCGCAGGCGCAGGGCCTGCCAGTGGATGCGGGCGATCACGCCCAGGCTCATCAGGGGCATGCCGAAGAAGGCAGCGCGCGCGCTGGCTGTGCTCAGCGGCTGCAAGCGACCGCTGAGGCTGGTCTGCAGCAGCGCGCCGCGCTCGTCGTCGAGGTCGATCCGCGCCAGCGTGCGGTCGGCCGTGCGCATGAAGCGAAAGCGGTACTGCCCCTGCAGCTGGCAAAAGGGCGAGACATGGAAGACCTTGCGCGCCCGCAGCTCCCGACCCCAGGCCAGGCCGGGGCCGTCGAGCACGTAGCAATGGCGCTCACCGAAGGTGTTGTTGACCTCGGCGACACGGCCGCGAGCGTGCCGTCGACTCGGTGGCAGTACCAGAAGCTCACCGGCTTGAAGGCGTAGCCGAGCACGCGCGGGTAGGTCTGCAGCCAGGCCTCGCCCTGCGCGTCGGGCACACCTTCGGTCGCCAGCAACTCGTCGAGCCAGGCCAGCGCGTCGGCGCGGCCATCGCCGTGGTCGCAGTCGTGGAAGGACAACAGGCCGAAGCGGTTGCGCACCAGCGCACTCGCTGGCGTGGTGCGCAACGTGCGCATCGGCAGCAGCAGGAAGTAGGTCGGGTAGGCAAAGGCGTTGGCAGCCGGGCGCAGGCGCCGATGCCGCACTTCGCCGATGCCCAGCAGCGCGGCGGCGGTCATGCGGCCTCGACCGCGCCGGCGGGCGCCGCCGCCCAGCGTTCGCGCAGCGCAGCGGCCACCGCCAGGCCCGACACCAGCCCGTCTTCGTGAAAGCCGTAGCGCGTCCAGGCCCCGGCAAACCAGAGGTGCGATCGACCCTGGATGCTGCCCAGACGGCGCTGCGCTGCGATCGCTGCGGCGTCGAACACCGGGTGGCTGTAGTCGAATTCTCCGAGCACGCACTCGGGCGCCGGAGCGCGCCCGGGGTTGAGCGACAGCAGCACCGGCTGCTGCCAGGGCAAGGGCTGCAGTCGGTTGAGCAGGTAGTGCAGGCACACGCCGCCCTGCTCGCGCCCGGCATCGGCCGCGCGCTCGTAGTTCCACGCGGCCCAGGCCAGCTTGCGCCTGGGCAGCACACTGGCGTCGGTGTGCAGCACGGCACGGTTGCGCTGGTAGCCGATGGCGCCCAGCAGCGTTACCTCGTCGGCCGTTGCGTCGTCGAGCAGGGCCAGGCTCTGGTCGCTGTGACAGGCCAGCACCACCTCGTCGTAGCGCTCGGCAGCGCCGTCGGTGAGCACCGTCACGCCGGCCGTGCCCTGCCCCCGAGGCAGACGGCGTACGGCGCGCACCGGCGTGCCCGAACGGCAGTCGCCGAGCCGCGCCAGCAGGCGCTGCACGTACTGGCGCGAGCCGCCGCGCACGCTGTGCCACTGCGGCCGGTTGCCGACCTGGAGTAGCCCGTGGTTGTGGCAGAACCGGACCATCGTGGCGAGCGGGAAGCCCAGCATCTGGTCGGTCGGGCAGGACCAGATGCAGCCGATCATCGGCAGCAGGTAGGCATTGCGGAAGAACTCACCGAAACGGTGGTGGTCGAGAAAACCACCGATCGACTGGCTCAGGGCGGATTCGTCGCCGCGTTCGGCCAGCGCAGTGGCCAGCGCGTTGAAACGCAGGATGTCGGCCAGCATGCGCAGGAAGCGTGGCGACACCAGATTGCGCCGTTGCGCGAACACGCTGTTGAGGCTGGAGCCGCTCCACTCCAGGCCGCAGGCCGGATCGTGTACCGAGAACGACATGTCGGACGCCGCGGTCTCGACCTGCAGTTCGTCGAACAGACGCACCAACTGCGGGTAGGTGCGGTGGTTGTAGACCAGGAAGCCGGTGTCCACGCCATGGCGGATGCCGTCCAGCGTCACATCCACCGTGTGCGCATGGCCGCCGTAGCGGCCATCGGCTTCGTAGAGGGTGACCTGCGCGTCGTGGCGCAGTGCATGGGCGGACGCCAGCCCGGAGATGCCCGACCCGATGACGGCAACGCGACGCATTGCGGTCTCTCAGGCCCGGGCCGGCTGGCGCGGCGGCGATGAAACGACTGCTGTGCGGCGCCCCCGGGCGAACGAGGGAGGGAGGGAGGAGGAGGAGAACCGCCCGGGGATTCCGACGACGCGTGTCGCCGAACCGCACAACAGCAAAAACTGATTACGGGGTTTATGACCCAGCGCCTGGATCGAAGTTCCCGTCGTCCTGGGAACTTGATGCAAATCATACATTGGAAGCATGTGCTGATCCATGTTGTCCTGGACATAGAAGACCGTTAAGTCAATATAACATACTCTATAGTACATACAAGAACTTGCAAGTACATTTTTTGTTCCAACAGTCGCTCTACTTCTGGGACGCACCCGGAGTCCAGGGGTTCGGTCGCGCTGGGTCGGCTCAGCACCGTGGCGCCGTGCTGCGAAGCCAGGCATTTGTGCCAATTCCACTGCGGCGTGTGACCCGCCCGCGGGCGGCGAAGGTCTGATGCAGCGCCTGAAGCCGACTGCTACCGGGGCCTGAATCCGCTCTGGCTGGCGATGTTGACGACCAGCACGACCTTGTCGGCAAAGCCGAACAGGTCGATCTGCATGTCGGCTAGCAGGCTATTCTGTCCTGGACATCTTCAATCCTCCGAGTTCAAATCGACGCATGAACTTTGCAATCCAGCAACCTGCGATCACGCTCTCGATCGCTGCCGTGGAGCGCGATTGCGGTCTGTCCAAGGACACCCTGCGCGTATGGGAGCGTCGCTACGGCTTTCCACTGCCCGCACGCCAGGCCAGCGGTGAGCGCGCGTATCCGCTGGCCCAGGTCGAGCGCCTGCGCATCGTCAAGCGCCTGCTCGACGCCGGGCATCGGCCGGGACAGGTGCTTGCGTTGCCCTTGGCCGCGCTGCAGCAGTTGGCCGAGTCCACCGTCGACCACCCGCAGCGCGCGGCCGAGGTTGCGCTGGGGGCAGGCGACCTCGGGCATCTGGTGGGCCTGATCCGCAGCCACGACGCGCCGGCACTGCGGCAGGAACTGGCCCGGCTGCTGGCCCGACACGGCGTGCGCGCCTTCGTCGTCGACGTCGTCGCCCTGCTCAACCAGGCCGTGGGCGACGCCTGGATGCGCGGCGGCTTGCAGATCTTCGAGGAACACCTGTACAGCGAGGTGATCCAGTCGGCGCTGCGCCAGGCACTGGCCAGCGTTCCGCCGCCAGCAGGCCGGCCCTTGGCCCGTGTGCTGCTGAGCACCCTGCCCGGCGAGCCGCATGGCCTGGGCCTGCTGATGGCCGAGGCGATCTTCGCGCTGGAAGGCTGCGCCTGCATCTCGCTGGGCGTACAGACGCCGGTGCGAGACATCGCTCGCGCCGCGCGCGAGATGGACATGCAGATCGTGGCGCTGGGCTTCGCCGGCTGCCTCAGCGCCAAGCGGGCGCAGGTCTGCCTGCTCGAACTGCGCAGCGAACTGCCCACCGCCGTCCGGCTGTGGGCCGGTGGCACGGCTCCCGGCCTGCGGCGCCGGTTGCCCGAGGGTGTCGAGTTGCTGCAGGACTTGACGCAGATCACCTTGCAACTCCGCCAGGCGCGCCGTGCAATCTAAAATCAAGCGCTACCTGTGAGGTCGCCCATGCCGCCCATGCTTTACCCCGAACTCTTCAAGCAACTCGAAGCCGTCCGTTGGAACATGGATACCGACATTCCGTGGGCCAGCTTCGACGCCGCCAAGCTCAGTGAAGAGCAGGCACAGACCATCAAGATGAACGCCATCACCGAATGGGC
>JANOJJ010000777.1:0-3928 GCA_031408155.1 Rubrivivax sp. | reverse complement strand
GATCGTGGCCGCTCCGGCACTGGCCGAGGTGGCGCTCAAGTTCAGCAGCTTCGAGTACTTCTGGCTGGTGATGCTGGGCTTCACCTGCGCGGTGTTCATCGCCGGCAACGACCCGCTCAAGGGCGTGGTCTCGCTGCTGCTCGGTTTGCTGATCACGCGCGTGGGGCTCGACAACCCGGCCGGTGCGCCGCGCTGGACCTTCGGCAACGCCGAACTGATGGGAGGTATCTCGCTGATCCCGCTGATGATCGGCATGTTCGCGGTCAGCGAGGTGCTGCGCTTCGCGGTCGTGCGCGACAAGCCCACGCTGGCCGCCGACCGCCCGTTCGGCAACGTGTTTGCCGGCATGTGGGGTCTGGTCAAGAAGTACCCGCTGCAACTGTTGCGCGGCTCGGCGCTGGGCACGGCGGTGGGGGCGCTGCCGGGTGCCGGTGCCGACATCGCTGCGTGGATGTCGTACGGCATTTCCAAGCGCTTCTCGAAGGAGCCCGAGAAGTTCGGCACTGGCCACATCGAAGGCATCATCGAAGCCGGTGCGGCCAACAACGCGGCCCTCGGCGGCGCGTGGATCCCGGCGCTGGTGTTCGGCATCCCGGGCGATTCGATCACCGCCATCGCCATCGGCGTGCTCTACCTGAAGAACATGAACCCGGGGCCGACGCTGTTCATCGACAACCCGCAGAACATCTACGCGGTGTTCATCGTCTTCATCCTGGCGCAGTTGCTGATGCTGCCGTTCGGCTGGATGGCGATCCGGGTGGCCAAGCAGATCCTGCGCATCCCGGCCGGCGTACTGATGCCGCTGATCCTGCTCTTCTGCATCGTTGGCAGCTTCGCCATCAATAACTCGATGTTCGGCGTGATCGTGATGGGCGTGGCCGGCGTGGCCGGCTTCTTCATGGAGCGCTGGGGCTTCCCGGTGGCGCCCACCATCCTCGGCGTGGTGCTGGGCACCATGCTCGAAGAGCATTTCTTCAGCAGCTTGATCAAGGCCGACGGCAACGTCCTCGTCTTCTTCCAGCGGCCGATCGCCGCCGGCCTGGGCGCGGTGACACTGCTGATCTGGCTGTGGCCTGTCTACAAGCGGATGACGACCGCCCGACCCGGATGAACGCGCTCAACGATTTCGGCCTGATCGGCCTGGCCGTGATGGGCCAGAACCTGGTGCTCAACGTCGAAAGCCGCGGCTTTGGCGTCAGCGTCTACAACCGCACCACCAGCGTCACGCAAGACTTCGTGGCGCGCCACCCGGGCAAACGGTTGCTCGGCTGCGACACGCTGCAGGCCTTCGTCGCCAGCCTGGCCCGGCCGCGCAAGATCCAGTTGATGGTGCGCTCCGGCGCCGCTGTCGACGCGGTGATCGAACAACTGCTGCCGCTGCTGGACCAGGCCGACATCGTCATCGACGGCGGCAACAGCCTGTACACCGACACCGAACGGCGCGACGCCTGGCTGGCCACCAAGGGCCTGCGCTTCGTCGGCGCCGGCATCAGCGGCGGCGAAGAAGGCGCACGCAAGGGCCCGAGCATCATGCCCGGTGGGGCGGCCAGCACCTGGGCCGAGATCCGGCCCATCTACGAGGCCATCGCCGCGCGCGTCGGCGGCCAGCCCTGCGTCATCCACATCGGTCCGGGCGGTGCCGGGCACTTCGTGAAGATGGTGCACAACGGCATTGAATACGGCGACATGCAGCTGATCTGCGAGGCCTACGCGCTGTTCAGGGCGGCCGGCCTGCCGGCGGCCGCGATCGGCGCCATCTTCGACCAGTGGAACGGTGGTGAGCTGCAGAGCTACCTGATCGAGATCACCGCGCGCGCGCTCGAGCAGGTCGACCCCGCAACCGGGCGGCCGCTGGTGGACCTGATCGTCGACCGGGCCGGGCAGAAGGGCACCGGCCGCTGGACCCTGATCAACGCGGCTGAAAACGCAGTGGTGGTCAGCACCCTCAACGCCGCCGTCGAGGCGCGCGTGCTGTCGTCGATGCGTGCGCTGCGCCAGCAGGCGGCAGCGCAGCTCGACGGGCCGGTGGCGACGCTGTCGATCGACCAGGCCCGGCTGGTGGCGCTGGTGCATGAAGCCTTGTACGCGTCGAAGATCATCAGCTACACCCAGGGCCTGGACCTGCTGCGCACGATGGGCCAGAAGAAGGACTGGGGGCTGGACCTGGGCGGCATCGCGTCGATCTGGCGCGGTGGCTGCATCATCCGTGCGCGCTTTCTCGAGCGCATCACCGAGGTCTACCGAGCCGACCCGCAACTCGCCAACCTGGCGCTGGCCCCGTACTTCCGCGCCGTGCTCAACCGAGCGCAGCAGCCCTGGCGCGAGGTGGTGGCGACGGCGCTGTTGGCCGGCATCCCCGTGCCGGCCTTCAGCGCGTCGCTGGCCTACTACGACAGCCTGCGCTGCGCGCGCTTGCCGGCCAACCTGCTACAGGCGCAGCGCGACTACTTCGGCGCGCACACCTACGAGCGCATCGATCAACCCGAAGGCCAGTTCTTCCACACGACCTGGCCGGACGTCATCGACTGAAGCGGTCGGCACCTTGCGCTCACCATCGGCACCCTGTCTGACGCCCCGACCGCTGACCTCTGACCCCTGACCGTCGTCCTCACGGTCGAGTCGGCTTGCCGTGTCTCTTCAGGGTCCCTGGCGTGCCTCAGGCCCGGGTTGTGAACGCCCGAACCGCTGCCGCATCTGCGCGCGCTGCCCGAGTCTCCCGAGCCGGCGCTGGCAGTGCGCGCTGGGGCCTCGTTGGCCGAGGCGCGCCGGCTCAGCCGCGACCGCGTGGCGGGTTGCCGCCGCCGGGCCGAGGCGCGCGGCCAGAGGCAGGACCCTGGCTCTGGCCACGCGCCGGGCCGTTCGGGCGGCCCCCCGCTGCGGGGCGACCTGCGCCACCACCGCCAGCACCACCGGCCGGGCGGGCGGCCGGGCGGCCGTTACCACCACCACCACCACCACCACCACCCGGGCGGCCACCACGGCCGCCACCGAAGCCGCCACCAACGTTGCGCTTGGTGCCACCGACGCCGATCGTCATGCGACCCAGCACGATCGGCTCGGCGCGTTCGCCGGCCGGTGCTTCGAAGCCGGCCACCGCCTCGCGCGGGATGCTGCGCTTGACCATCCGCTCGATGTCCTTGAGGAAGATTTCCTCGTCCAGGCAGACCAGCGAGATCGCTTCGCCGGTCGCGCCGGCACGGCCGGTGCGGCCGATGCGGTGCACGTAGTCTTCGGGCACGTTGGGCAACTCGAAGTTCACCACATGCGGCAACTGGTCGATGTCGATGCCGCGTGCGGCGATGTCGGTCGCCACCAGCACCCGCAGCTCACCGCTCTTGAAGTCGGCCAATGCCTTGGTGCGGGCACCCTGGCTCTTGTTGCCATGGATTGCCATCGCCGTGATGCCATGGTCGTTGAGGTATTCGGCCAGGCGGTTGCAGCCATGCTTCATGCGGGTGAAGACCAGCACCTGGTGCCAGTCGCCGCGCTTGATCAGGTGCGCCAGCAGTTCCTTCTTTCGTTCGCGGCCCACCGGGTGCATCTTCTGCGCGATCAGCTCGGCGGTGGCATTCAGGCGCGCCACCTCGATCAGCGCCGGCTGGTTCAACAGCTTGTCGGCCAGGGATTTGATCTCGTCGCTGAAAGTCGCTGAAAAGAGCAGGCTCTGCTTCTTCGCCGGCACCACGGCCAGCACCTTCTTGATGTCGTGGATGAAGCCCATGTCGAGCATGCGGTCGGCTTCGTCGAGGACGAAGATTTCGACGTGGCTCAGGTCGAGCGTTCGCTGGCCGTGGTGGACGAGCAGCCGGCCGGGCGTGGCCACCAGGATGTCGACGCCCTTGCGCAAGCGGTCGATCTGCGGCTGCATGCCCACGCCGCCAAACATCACCATGCTGGTCAGCGGCACGTGCTTGCCATAGGTGCGTAC
>JANOJJ010000773.1:0-3934 GCA_031408155.1 Rubrivivax sp. | reverse complement strand
GTCGTGCGCTCGACGCTGAGTTTGGCCACCCGCGCCAGCACGAAGAGCACCATGCCCATCGGCGGGTGCAGCAGGCCGATCATCAGGTTGAGCACCATCACCAGGCCGAAATGCACCGGATCGACGCCCAATTGCCGGGCGATCGGCAACAGGATCGGCACCAGGATCGTGATCGCCGCGGTCGGCTCGAGGAAGCAGCCGACGAACAGCATCAGCAGGTTGGCCAGCAGCAGGAAGACCCACGACTCCTTCGTGAACCCGAGCACCCAGCTGGCAATAGCGCTGGTGACACCGGTGGCGGTGAGCATCCAGCCGAAGATCGAAGCCGCGGCGACGATGAACATCACGGTGGCGGTGGTCTCCACCGTGTCGAGGCTGACCTTGATGAAGGCCTTCCAGCTCATCGTGCGGTACCAGAACAGGCCCAGCACCAGCGCCCAGACACTGGCTGCGATGGCTCCTTCGGTGGGCGTGAACAGGCCCGTCGTCATGCCACCGATCAACAGCACCGGCGTCATGATGGGCAGCACGGCCTGGAACTGGAACCAGCGGTCGGCTGCGAACAGGATCACCAGGGCGACCGCCACCGTCAGCTGCGGCTGCGCACCGGCCTTGACCAGGTAAACCACCACCAGCGGCCAGGCCGCGACGACGGCCATCTCGATCATCGCCTTGCCGAAGCGCGAGGCCGAGAACTTGACGTCACCGCCCCACTTGTTCTTGTGTGCGAAGTACGCCACCGTGACCATCATCAGGAAAGCCATCAGCATCCCGGGCAGCAGCCCGGCGAGGACCAGCGCGCCGACCGACACATTGGCCATCATGGCGTAGATCACGAAAGGCAGCGACGGCGGGATGATCGGCCCGAGCGTGGCCGACGCGGCGGTGACACCGACCGCGAACTCGGCCGAGTAGCCGTGGTCCTTCATCGCCTTGATCTCGATCGTGCCCAGGCCGGCGGCGTCGGCGATCGCCGTGCCGCTCAAGCCGGCGAAGATCACCGAGCCGACCACGTTGACATGGCCCAGGCCACCCTTCATCCAGCCCACCAGCGCGAGCGCGAAGTTGTAGATCCGGTTGGTGATGCCGGCGTTGTTCATCAGGTTGCCGGCCAGAATGAAAAACGGCACCGCCAGCAGCGGGAAGCTGTCGATGCCGCCGATCATGCGGTGCACCACCGCAAAGCCCGGCAGGTCGCCGCTGACCAGGATGTAGACCAGCGACGCGCCGGCCATCGCCACGGCCACCGGCAGGCCGCTGGCCATCAGCAGGAGGAACAGCATCTTGAGCATCGCGGTCGGGGTTGCCTCAGCGGTCGTCGATCGTGGTCTCGGGGCGTTCGAGCACGCTGTAGCCGCGCTGCCAGTGCACCTTGCCGACCCAGGCCGAGCGCAGCGCGCACATCGCCAGGCCGAACAGGCACACGCCGTAGAGGATGTTCATCGGCAGGTCGACGATCGTCATCTGGTAGTTGCCCATCTTGAGCATCATCTGCCAGGTCAGCACCACCATCGCGGCGTAGAACGCGGTGCGCAGCTGGACCACCAGCAGCGACAGCGCGCGGCCGGCCGCGCGCGGCAAGTAGCGGTACAGCAGGTCGACCTGGATGTGGTTGTTCTTGGCCACGCCGATCGACGCGCCGACGAAGACCGTGCCGATCAACAGGTAGCGCGCGATCTCCTCGGTCCAGGCGGCCGAGTTGTTGAGCACGTAGCGCGTGAAGAACTGGTAGAAGACGGTGCTGCCCAGGCACCAGAAGATGACCAGCGAGATCCAGCCCTCGATGGTGGTACCCGACAGGTCCACCGCCTCTTCGGGGGCGTGGAACTGCCCGTCGTCGCCCATCACCTTGGGCAGGGCATCGATGTCCATCTACCTGAGCGACACGATGCGGTCGTAGTCCTTCTTGTCGAACCCCATCGACTCGACCGACTTGGCCTTCAGCACCGCGTCGACGAAGCTCTGCCGGTTGACGGCGTGCACGCCCAGGCCCTTCTTCTTGAACTCGTCGACCAGTTCGGCCTCGCGCTTCTTGATCTGCGCGGTGGCGCGCGCGGCAGCCTCGAGCGTGACGTCGGTGAAGACCTTCTTCTCGGCGTCGGTCAGCTTGCTCCACACATGGGGCGCCACCTGCGTGGTCAGCCCGTCGACGATGTGGCCGGTGAGCATGATGTGCTTCTGCACCTCGTAGAACTTCTTCGCCTCGATCGTCGTCAGCGGGTTCTCCTGCGCATCGACGGTGCCGTTCTGCAGCGCCAGGTAGACCTCGGCGAAGGCGATCGGGGTCGGGTTGGCGCCGCAGGCTTCGGGCGTGGCGCGGTAGGCCGGCACGTCGGGCACGCGGATCTTGATGCCCTTCATGCCGGCGCAGTCGGTGAAGGCGACCTTGGCCGTGGTGTGGCGCGCGCCGTAGTAGGTGTAGGCGGTGATCTGGATGCCGGTCTTGGCGCGGAAGCCGTCGATCATTTCCTTGAAGACGTCGCTCTTGCTGTAGGCCAGCAGGTGGTCGCCGTCGCGGAAGATGAACGGGTAGTAGGCGATGCCCAGCCGCGGATAGCTGCGCGCCGCGAACGACGGGCCCGAGATGATCATGTCGACCGTGCCCAGCTGCATGCCCTGGTTGATGTCGGTCTCTTTGCCCAGCGACGACGCCGGGAAGACCTGGATGTCGAACTTGCCGTTGCTGCGCTTCTTGATCTCGTCCGCGGCCCACACTGATTCGGTGTGGTACGGCTCGCTGGTCTCGTAGACATGCGCCCACTTGAGCTTGGTCTGGGCAAAGCTGGCGCCGGTGGCGGCCAGCGCGGCCACCGCGAGCAGGGTTTTCAGTGTCGTGCGCTGCATGGTTGTCTCCTTGTCGTTTCAGCCGCGCCAGGCGGCTTGCTGTGAAGTGGCCAGCTCAGCCGGCCACGAGTTGAACCTTGGTGCTCTGGCTGCGATCGAGCGCTAGTTCGAAGGCGCGCTGCGCGTCCGCGAACGGCACTTGCGCGCTGATCAGCGGCCGCACGTCGACGCGGCGCGTGCGCAGCGCCGCCACCGCCCAGTCGAAGGCCTGCGCGGCGCGAAAGGCGCCCACGTAGTCGAGCTCGCGCGCCATCACGCTGCCGGCCTGGAACATCACGCCCTCAGCCGGCAGCGTGCCGACCTGCACGATGCGCCCACCGCGCCGCGTGGCCTGCAAGCAGGTGGCCAGCGCGGCCGGGCTGCCGGCGGCCTCGATCGCCACATCGGCGATATCGGTCAGTTCCGCCGGCGCCATCTGGTCCGAGCGCAGCGTGCGGTCGGCCCCGATCTGGCGCGCGATGCCCAGCGCGCGCTCGGCGATGTCGCAGACGATGACCTCGGCCGCTCCGGCCATGCGCGCCGCCAGCACGCTCATGCAGCCGATCGTGCCGCCGCCGGTGATGAGCACCGTCTTGCCGAGCAGGGCGCCAGCGCGGTGCACCGCGTGCAACCCGATCGACAGTGGTTCGGCGCAGGCGATCTCGCCCAGCGAGATGTCTTCGCTGATCGGCGTGAGCTGCTGCTCGTCCATCACGAAGCGTTCACGGAACATGCCCTGCACATGCGGGAACACGCTGGCGCTGCCGAGAAAGCGCATCTGGCGGCACAGGTTGAAGCGCCCGCCACGGCAGTAGTCGCACTGCCCGCAGGCGTGCGACGGGTTGACCGCCACCTTGTCACCCGGCGCGACGCGCGAGACTGCGCTGCCGGTGCGCTCGACCACGCCCGAGACCTCATGCCCCGGAATCAGCGGCTCGCGCACGACAAAGGCACCGACGCGGCCATGCTCGAAATAATGCAGATCGGAGCCGCAGAGTCCGCCCGCACCCAGCCGCATCTCGACCTCGTGCGGCGCCAGCTCGACGGCCAAGGCTTGTTCGACGCGCAGGTCGCGCGCGCCATGGATGCGGCAGACAGCACTCATGAAGCC
>JANOJJ010000737.1:0-9324 GCA_031408155.1 Rubrivivax sp. | reverse complement strand
CGCTGCCGCCGGTGGTCAGCGTATGCGACCGGCTGTGCACATGAGCGGCCAGTGCCTCCTCGATCATCATGCTCGGCGTGTGCTGAGCGCGCCAGTCGAGCAAGGTGCGCAGCGCAGTGGCAAGGGCCGGCGGGTCGGCCTCGCGCGGGCCTTTGGTCAGCTGCAACTGCTGGCCCGCCGAGACTGCGTTGGCGGCGTCCGGCGGGGCCGATCCGGCGCTGGTCCAGAGTTGTTCGACCAGCACGGCAACGCCCTCGGCGCTGAGGTCGCTGCCCTCGGCCGACGCGCGGCGGCCGCCGACGATGCCGGTGGCCGAGAGCTTGCGCGCTTGGTTGCTGCGCATCAGGCTGGGTTGGTTGTGCGCCAGGTTCAGCTCGCAGCGGCGGCTGTCGCTGACGCTGACCTGGGCCTGTTCGAAGCCGCGCCTGCGCAATGCCGTCAGCACCTGTTCGGCGGCGCGGTCGATGGCGAACGGGGTCGTGCTCATGGTCATTCCCCGCCCAGGTGCGCGCGGGCTCGCAGGGACGGGCCGCCAACCGACACCACCATCGGCTGCTTCTTGCCGCAGTAGCCGTTGCAGTTCCACTTCATGTCGCTGCCCACCCCGTCCACGCTTTGCAGCACCTTCAGCGCCGAGCCCGACAGCGTGGTGTCGCGGATGGCCGCGCCGAGCTTGCCGTGGCGGATTTCGTACGCCAGGTTGACGCCGAACATGAACTCGGTGGTCGCGTCGGCCTGGCCGTTGCTGGTGTCGAGCAGCAGGTACCCGTCGTCAACGCCAGCGATCAGTTCGTCCAGCGTCGACGTGCCGGGCAGGATGGCGGTGTTGCGCATGCGCACCAGCGGTTCGTCGTCCGGGCCGTAGGCGCGTGCATTGCCGCTCGGCGGCAGGTTCAGCTGTGCCGCCGTCTGACGGCTGTGCATGAACTGGCGCAGGATGCCGCGCTCGATCATCAGCACGTCTTCGGCCGGTGTGCCTTCGTCGTCGACGTAGACCGGGCACATCAGCTCCTGACCGTTCCAGTGGTGGGCCAGGTCGATCATCGTAATCAGGTCGCTGGCCACGCGCTGGTCGCGCAGATCGGCCGTCACCGCGCCCGATAGCACGGCATCGGCCTCGCACGGGTGGCCCATGGCCTCGTGCGCCAGCATGCCGGCCAGGTCGGGCGCCAGCACCACGGTCTGCTCACCGCCGCGCGCCGGCACCGCATGGCGCTTGGCCTGCAGATGGCCGTGCAGGCGGTCGAGCAGCGGCGCCAGCGTGGCCGGTGACCAGTCGATGTCGGCCAGGCTGCCGATGCCGGAGACGATCTCGCCCAGTTCGATCGGCGTGCCCTTGTCGTCGTCACCGACCAGCACCACATAGGCCGCGGCGCGCTGGATGCGCGACAGCGACTGTCCGCCGCCTTCGGTCTGCAGCCGCTTGACGTGGTGCTCGTCGGTCACCATCACGCGGGTCGAACGCAGGCCGGGGTAACGTGCCATGCAATGCGCGTGCAGTTCGGCCATGCGGTCGGCACATTCGGCGGCGCTGAGCGCCATCCGACCGTGCTCGCGCTGCTCGCCGCGGTAGTGCAGGCCCGGCAGGGCCAGGCTGCTGCGGCTGCCGAACACGGCCATCGCGCCGGCATTGTCGAGCGCCAGCCGCTGCACCCGGGACTGCACACCGGGGTCGTCCGACGGTGCCGAGGCAAAGCCCCAGTAGCCCTGGCGATAGGCCCGTGCGCTGACGCCGGTCTGGACGCTGCGCAGGTTGCCGGTCAGGTTGCCGTCGACCATGCTCATGCGCGTCTTGCGCAGCTCGTGGTGGCGGGTCTCGAGGTAGGTCTCGGCGATGGGCATGGCGGAGCGGACTCACAATGATGCGTTGGCGATCGTCGATGATACGGAGCGTGCTTGCCCGCAGCGGCAGTGGGGCGGGCGAAGCGACCGCTGCGGTCCAGGCCGCAGCGCCGCCACCATCGCCAGCGCGCGGCGTCGCCGTGCGAGCAGTTGACGAAGCCGTCTTTGCGGCTAGGCTTGCACGCTTTAGCATCGGTGCCACCTGCCACCTCTGCGCCACCGGTCGGTGTGGCCGGCAGGGGCGGCCGCAACGTGAAAATTCACGCAGAGATCCTGCATCCAGGCCGGGGTCAGCCTCGTCAGAGCTTGCGTGGCTGCCGTTCACGCAGCCGCGTTCAACCCAGGAGAATCCCATGACCATGACCATGCCCGGCACCTTGCGACGACTCGCCACCATCCTTGCCCTGGCCGTGGCCAGCCAGCTGGCACTGGCCGCCGACGACCCGGTCCCCGGTCCTGCCGGTGACAAGCTGGCCAGCGCCCGGGCACTGATCGCCGACAACAAGTGGGCGGCCGCCATCGACGAGCTGAAGAAGGTGGGCGACAGCAGCAGCGCCGA
The DNA here is from genome assembly GCA_031408155.1 of Rubrivivax sp. Lineage (GTDB taxonomy): Bacteria > Pseudomonadota > Gammaproteobacteria > Burkholderiales > Burkholderiaceae_C > Rubrivivax. The sequence continues at coordinate 6,923 of JANOJJ010000737.1, read as the reverse complement.
CTGGAACAACCTGATGGGCTACAGCCAGCGCAAGGCCAGAACACCCGACTTTGCCGCGGCCGAGCGCTACTACACCGAGGCCCTGCGCATCGACCCCGCGCACAAGGGTGCGCTGGAGTATTCAGGCGAGCTCTACCTGATGCTGGGCAACCTGCCCAAGGCCGAGGAGCGGCTGGCCGCGCTGGACAAGGTCTGCCGCGGTTCGTGCAATGAGTTCAACGCCCTCAAGACGGCGATCGAGCGCTTCAAGTCCAACGGCAACAAGCCCGTAGCCAAGCAGTGATGTCGGCGCGGTGCTTCGGCGACAGCCGCCGGGCCTGGGTGCGCGCAGCGGCGCGCCGCATCGAGGCCGACTTCCAGCGCAGCAGCGACACCCACCGGATCGCCACCTGATCGTGCAACCGACTGCTGTGCCCACAGCAACATCGCCGAAAGCATCTACAGCCAGCTGCGGCGCGAGCCTGAATCGCGATCCACCGTTGTGGCGGCGGGCGCCGCCTGAAGAGGCGCAGGCGTCGATCCGGCACAACCTTCATGCGCGCAGCAGTCCGGGCGCCGCTTCGCGTGCGCGTTCGCTGGCTGCACGCGGCAGCTTGCCGGCCAGCGCCAGCGCAGCACCGGCGCCGAGCATGCGTTCGAACTGCCGGCGCAGGGCGTCGGCGGCGACGGCTTCGATGCGCGCCAGCGTCTCGGCCGGCGGTCGCAGGCGGCCCAGGGCAAACAGCTCCAGCGCCGAATCTTCGAGCCGGCGCAGCGGCCGTTCGAGCGCGCGCAGCTGGCGCACGGCGATCTGGTTGCGCGCGCGCTCCAGGTCCACCGGGTCGATGATGTCGGTCTGCTGGCGCAGCAGACGGGTCAGCTCGCGCAGGCTCGCTTCCAGTTGCGCCGGCGAGGTCGACACTTCCACCACGAACTGCCCGGCGGCGTCGAGCATGTCGGCCGAACAGGCCGCGTAGTAGGCCAGGCCACGCTGCTCGCGCAACTGGTCGAGCAGCGGTGAGCTCATGCCGTCGCCGAACAAAGCCGCGGCCACCAGGGCCGTCGGGTCGTCGGCCAGCCGCGAGGCGATCGGGAATCCCAGCACCAGGTGCGACTGGCTGCAGCCGTCGAGCCGCTTGCTGTGAACGCCGCCATGCCAGTGCGGTGAATCGAGCGCCGGCGCAGCACCGCGCGGCATGCCGCCGAAGCAGGCCTGCACCTCGCGCAGCACCGCATCCGGGTCGACCGGGCCGGCCACGCCGACGATCGTGCGTTCGGCCGTGTAGTGGCGCTGCACCCACTGCACCAACTCGTCTCGCGTGAAGCGTTCCAGGTTGCGCCGGCTGCCGATCACCGGCTGCGCCACCGGGTGCGTGCCCCAGCAGCCCTTGTCGAGCAGCTTGAAGGCGGTCGATAGCGGGTCGTCGTCGTCCTCGGTGAACTCGTGCAGCAGCACCTCGCGCTCGCGCGCCAGTTCGGCGGCCGGAAAGGTGGGCGTGAGCACCAGCTCGGCCAGCATGCGCACGAAGGCCAGCGTGTGCTGCGGCAGTCCGCGCATGTGAAAGGCGGTATGGTCCTTGTCGGTGTGCGCATTGACCTCGGCACCCAGCCGCTCGGCGTCGAGGTTGATGCGGCGCGCGTCGCGCGTGGCCGTGCCCTTGAAGACCATGTGCTCGACCGCATGGCTGATGCCCGAATCGCGCGCGCGCTCGTGCTGGCTGCCGCTGTGGATGAAGACACTCGCGGCCACGGTGGACAGTTGCGGCATCGGTATCACGAGCAGCCGCACGCCGCCAGGCAGGCGGTGCAACAGGGGCAAGGCAGAAGCGCTCAAGGGCGTGCGGCGCTGGTGGCCGGGTGGACGGTGGGATCGAACCGATCTTAGGCCTGCCCCGGCGCGACCAGACGGGTTGCGGGCCTGGCGGCCCCGAGCGTGGCGACAATCACCAGTTGCAGGAGCCTCGACACATGCCCGCCAACATCCTCCAATCCCTCCCCACCGGCCAACGCGTCGGCATCGCCTTCTCGGGCGGCCTGGACACCAGCGCCGCGGTGCACTGGATGCGCGCCAAGGGCGCCATTCCGTGCGCCTACACCGCCCATCTCGGCCAGCCCGACGAAAGCGACTACGAAGAAATCCCGCGCAAGGCACTCGCCTACGGCGCCGACCTCGCGCGCCTGATCGACTGCCGCGCGCAGCTGGTGGCCGAAGGCATTGCCGCCATCCAGTGCAGCGCCTTTCACATCAGCACCGGGGGCGCGACCTACTTCAACACCACGCCGCTGGGGCGGGCCGTCACCGGCACCGCGCTGGTGGTGGCGATGCGCGACGACGGCGTCAACATCTGGGGTGACGGCAGCACCTACAAGGGCAACGACATCGAGCGCTTCTACCGCTATGGCCTGCTGGCCAACCCGGGCCTGAAGATCTACAAGCCCTGGCTCGACCAGACCTTCATCGATGAACTCGGTGGCCGCAAGGAGATGAGCGAGTACCTCATCGCCGCCGGCTTCGACTACAAGATGAGCGTCGAACAGGCCTACAGCACCGACAGCAACATGCTCGGCGCCACCCACGAGGCGAAGGACCTGGAGTTTCTGAACAAGGGCCTGAACATCGTCAACCCGATCATGGGCGTGGCCTTCTGGCGCGACGACGTGGCGGTCAAGGCCGAGCAAGTGACGGTGCGCTTCGACGAAGGGCAGCCGGTGGCGCTGAACGGCAGGACGTTCGACAGCGCGGTGGCGCTGTTCGACGAGGCCAACCGCATCGGCGGACGCCACGGTCTGGGCATGTGCGACCAGATCGAGAACCGCATCATCGAGGCCAAGAGCCGCGGCATCTACGAAGCGCCGGGCATGGCGTTGCTGCATATCGCCTACGAGCGGCTGGTGACCGGCATCCACAACGAAGACACGATCGAGCAGTACCGCGACAACGGCCGCCGCCTGGGCCGGCTGCTCTACCAGGGCCGCTGGTTCGACCCTCAGGCACTGATGCTGCGCGAGACTGCGCAGCGCTGGGTGGCCAGAGCCATCACCGGCGAGGTGACGCTGGACCTGCGCCGCGGCAACGACTATTCGCTGCTCGACACGCAGAGCCCCAACCTGACCTACCACCCCCAGCGGCTGACGATGGAAAAGGGCGAAGGCGCTTTCACGCCGGCCGACCGGATTGGCCAGTTGACGATGCGTGACCTGGACATTGCCGATACGCGCAGCAAGCTCGGCATCTACCTGAAGACCGGATTGCTGGGCGGCGGCAACGGCAGTGTTTCGCTGCTGGGCGCAGAAAAGCCTGATTGATGCGCAAGACCGATCCCGATGCGGCCAGTCATGCCCTGCGCGGCCGGGCGGGCCGGCCAAGCCATTGCCTGACCATCGTCGTCGACCGTTGCGCACGACAATGTTGCCGCGCAACCACTGACGCGAGGACAGCAGACAGGACCCGCAAGGGCCGCCGCAGCCTGGCTTTGCCTGGCGTGAAGGCTCCTGTCCCGCGGGCCGAGCGGATCTGCTTTGAGTGCACCTAGTAGAACCCCGAAGTACCGACTGATCCAGGTCAACATAGCCTCTCGCGCGGCGCCTAGACTCCGCCCCGTCGGCAAGATTCCATGGGCTCTGTAAGGATTTGTGCCCAGGGATTTGTCAGTCGTTAGTCGCCATGCTCAACCGTCGAGGAGATCGCCTCATGAACAACAAGACCCGTGGTCGCTGGTTCGGACTGTTTGCGTCGGCCCTGCTGGCCGGTGTGCTGGCCAGTTGCGGTGGAGGCGGGGGCGGTTCCGAACCCGTTACCCCACCACCACCGCCGGTGGCGGATACGCCGCCGGTCGAAGTGCCTAAAGGCAGCTCACCGATCACGCTGACGGCCAACACGCCGGCAGCGACCTTCGCCGCGCTCGCGCCCAAGGTCAAGGTCGGGCGGGTCACGACCGCAGGCGCGCCCAAGGTCGACTTTTCGATCACCGACGCCGACGGCAACGCCATCATCGGCTTCGGCAGCACGGCCAAGAGCGCCACCGCCACGCTGGCGAGCTACCCCAACCTCGCCTTCTCGCTGGCCAAGCTGGTACCGGGCGCCAACGGCAGCCCGAGCCGATGGGTCAGCTACATCGTGACCACGGTGCCCACCACCACGGCGGCCGCCGCCGCGCCGACTCGGCCCAGCACCGACAACACCGGTACGCTGGTCGACAACAGGAACGGCACCTACTCGTACACCTTCTACCGCGACGTCACCACGATCAAGGACCAGGTGGCGGCGATGACGGTGACCGGAGCCAACAACAAGGCCGACCTCGGGGACCTGACGTTCGAGCCCAACCTCACGCACCGGCTGACGATCCAGGTCTCGGGCAACGCACCGGGCAGCGGAACCAACACCGCCAACGCGGTGCAGACGACTCCCGGCGTGCCGCTGCTCAACCCGGTGGACGTGATCTACGACTTCATCCCTGCCACCGGCAAGGCAGTCACGGCCGCCGACGCCAGCCGTGACATCGCCTCGACCGAGAAGTGCAACGAGTGCCACCGCAGGTTGGGCGGCATCCCGGGCGACAGCGCCGAAAGCTCGGCCGCCGGTTTCCACGGCGGTGCGCGCAACGAGGTGAAGTACTGCGTGGTCTGCCACACCGACCAGCGCAGGTACGGCCGCGCAGAAGCCAAGATCGACACCGCGACCAATACCTTCACTGAAGCCAGCACCTACCTGGTCGACGGTCGCGCGATGGGCAACCTGCCCAACTTCATTCACAAGATCCACAACGGCCATTTCCTGGCCAAGCAGAACTACAACTACGCCGGTGTGCTGCCCAACATCGTGGGCTACCCGCAGGACATCCGCAACTGCACCAAGTGCCATGACGGGTCGGACACTTCCACGGCCAAGACGGCGCAGGGTGACAACTGGAAGAACGCCTCCAGCCGGCTGGCCTGCGGCTCGTGCCACGACGGCATCAACTTTGCCACCGGCAAGGGCGTGACCCTGGCCGACGCGGCGAGTGGCCTGAAGGTCAGCAAGTTCGGTCACGTCGGTGGTGCGCAGGCCGATGACTCGCTGTGCGTGCTGTGCCACAAGCCGGCCGGCATCGACGTGAATCACCTGCCGGTGACGCCGCCGAACCTGGCCAGCGCACTGCATGTCACGGGCGGCAGCGCCAACACCAACTCGGCCTGGATCGCATCCAACACGGCGCGATTGCCGGCCGGTGCGATCAAGGTCACCTACGACCTGAAGAGCGTGTCGCGCAATGCCGACAAGAAGCCGGTGATGGTGTTCCGCATCCTGCACGACGGGGTGCGCAAGGACCTGAACAATCCGGCCACGTCGACCGAACTGTTTGACGGCTTCATGGGTGCCCCCAGCGTGTACTTCGTGTTCGCGGTGCCGCAGGACGGCATCGCCACACCGGCCGACTTCAACGCCACGGCGTCGAGCTACCTGCGCACGCTGTGGAAGGGCGCGGCCACCGGTGGCGCTGCCGGCTCACTCGCGGGCCCGGACGCTGACGGCTACTACACGGCCACGATCACCGGCTCGACGATTCCCGACAGCGCGATCATGCTGACCGGCGGCCTGGGTTACTCGTACAACGTGTCGAGTGCCCTGCCGCTGACGCAGACCAACCTCGCGGACTACCCGGCCACGGTCTCGCCGATAGCCCATGCGAGCGGCAACAAGGTCGGTGGCCTGATCGTGGTGTCGCCCAACGTGCAGAAGGTGGCGGCCGGCTACAGCGGACGCCGCGCCATCGTCGAGGACGCACGCTGCAACAAGTGCCACCAGGAACTGGGCGCGTTCACCGCCGACGCCTTCCATGGCGGGCAGCGCAATGACGGCACGACCTGCTCGTGGTGCCACACGCCGAATCGCACCAGCAGTGGCTGGTCGGCGGATTCGACCAGCTTCGTGCATTCGATCCATGCCGCTGCCAAGCGTACGGTCAACTACAACTGGCACGCGATCTCGGCGACCGAAGGCTTCTGGCAAATCGGCTACCCGGGTGTGCTGGCGCAGTGCGAGGCCTGCCACCTGCCGGGAACCTACGACTTCAGTGCCGCCGGCTCGGCTGCTGCAATGCCCAATCGCCAGTACAGGACGGTGGCCAGTGGCACGCTGGCCAGCACCGGCGCCACGTTCGGATACTCGCCCTACATCACGCAGGACCTGAACTACGGCGCTGGCTTCTCGTTCAGCGCCGCCACCGGCGTGACGACGGAAGCAGCGGGCACCACGCTCGTGACGTCGCCGACCGCAACGGCCTGCTTCGCCTGCCACGACTCGGTGGTGGCCAGGAGGCATATGGAAACTGCCGGTACGGCGTCGATCTACGCCCCGCGCAGCAGTGCGCTGGCGATCGGTGAACAGTGCATGCTGTGCCACGGGCCGGGCAGGGTGGCCGACATCAAGCTGATGCACAACAAGTAGCTCGAGGCGCGATCGACCCGTGCCGGGCCCGGAACACGTAGCGATGCGACGTGGTCCAGGCCAGGCAGCAGACAACCCGGCTGCGGCAACGCAGCCGGGTTGTGGCTTACCTGCCGGCGAATCATGAGGTCGATGCGAACTCGAGCCGGCCGTGCAGCCACACCATCGACTCCAGTCCACCGTGGGAGCACCGTTCTTGCACCAGCGAGCCGTCGGATTGCTGTTGATCGCGCTGCCCTTCGCGCTCGCCTCGGGCGCGCTGGCCGCGACCCAAGCGCATGGGGCCAGCGCAGCGAGCGCGGACGGCGGGTCTGGGCGAGCGGCCAAGCCGGCTGTTGCTGCCGCGCCGGCTGCGCTGGTGGACATCAACCGGGCCAACCGCAGCCAGTTGAAGACCCTGCCTGGCATCGGCGACGCCGAGGCCGACAAGATCGTTGCCGGCCGCCCCTACCTGAGCAAAGCCGACCTCGTCACCACCAAGGTCCTGCCGGCCGGCATCTACCTGTCGATCAAG
>JANOJJ010000731.1:0-3365 GCA_031408155.1 Rubrivivax sp. | reverse complement strand
TCGATCACGCGCTGGAAGAAGTAAGTGCCCTGCCGCTCCCAGTCGATCGACGGAAAGGTCTCCTGCAACGAGGCGATCACCGCGTCTTCCACGCCGTAGGCGCGCGCGGTGGTGAAGCTTTCGATGACCATCGCCTCCAGGCCTTTGATCATCACGCTGCGGCACATCTTGGTGGCGCTGGCCACGCCGAGCGTGTGGCTGGCCACCTGGGCCGCAAAGCCAAGCGCGTTGAGCATGGGTTGCAGCGCGGCAGCATGGGGACCGCCCAGCAGCAAGGGCACCTTGATTCGGTAGGGCGGCACCGATGTCATGACCGCGCCTTCGACATAGCGAGCGCCCACCGCGTTGGCGATCGCGGCTGCGCTGATCTTGGCGCCAGGCGAGGCGGAGTTGAAATCGAGGAAGTAGCTGCCGGGCGCGATGCCCGGGGCACAGGCCTCGGCCACTGCCACCGCCTGGCTGGCGGTGACGGCCGAGATCACGAGCTGCGCGCCGCGCACGGCGTCGGCGTGGGAGTCAGCCAGCAAGACGCCGTTCAGCCAGGCGTGTTCGCGCAGCGGCTGGCCAGCCTCGCCCAGCAGCTTGAGGTCGAAGGCGGTGATGACCAGGCCCTGTTTGCGCAGGTCTTCGGCGAGGATTCGGCCGACCTCGCCGTAGCCGATGAGGCCGATGTTCATGATCAGTCGAGGTAGCGCAGGCCGGCCTTGGCCAGCGGCTCACGCATCTTGTACATGTCCAGCCCCAGCACGCCCGCGGCCAGCTTGTTGCGCTTGTCACCTTCACTGGCCTCGCGCGCGGTGGCGGCTTGGAGTGTCTGTAGGGCCATCGCAGCGGGCACGCAGACCACGCCGTCGTCGTCGGCCACGATCACGTCGCCCGGCATGACGATGGCGCCGGCGCAGACCACCGGGATGTTGACCGAGCCCAGCGTGGCCTTGATCGTGCCCTTGGCGCTGATCGCCTTGCACCAGACGGGAAACCCCATCTCGGTCAGCGTTTTCACATCGCGCACGCCGGCGTCGATCACCAGTGCCTTGGCCCCGCGCGCAGTGAACGAAGTGGCCAGCAGGTCGCCGAAATAGCCATCGGTGCATTCGGCGGTGATGGCGGCCACGACGATGTCACCCGGGCGGATCTGTTCGGCCACCACATGCATCATCCAGTTGTCGCCCGGATGCAGCAGCACCGTGACGGCCGTGCCCGACACCTGCGCACCGGCGTAAATGGGCCGCATGGCGGGCTTCATCAGGCCCACCCGGCCCATGGCCTCGTGGACGGTGGCGCTGCCCAGCGGGCCAAGCTTGGCAGCGACCTGCGCGTCGGCGCGCGCGATGTTGCGATAGACCACGCCAAGTTCGTACATATCTCAGAGTCCCCTGTACTTCAAAGCGGCATCCAGACGTGGGTAGACGCGTCGTGCGTTGCCTTCGTAGATCATGTGCCGCTGTGCCGGTGTCAGCGCAGCGGCCTCGATGTAGCGCCTGGTGTCGTCGAAGTGGTGTCCGGTCTCGGGGTCGATGCCGCGCACGGCACCGATCATCTCGCTGGCGAACAGCACGTTCTCGACCGGGATCACCCGGGTCAGCAGGTCGATGCCAGGCTGGTGGTAGACACAGGTGTCGAAGACGATGTTGTGCAGCAGGTGGTCCTGCAGCAACGGCTTGTTCAGCTCTTGGGCCAGGCCACGGTAACGGCCCCAGTGGTAGGGTGCCGCACCGCCGCCGTGCGGGATGATGAACTTGAGCGTCGGAAAGTCAGTGAACAGGTCGCTCGTCAGGAACTGCATGAAGGCCGTGGTGTCGGCGTTGATGTAGTGCGCGCCGGTGGTGTGGAAGCAGGCGTTGCAGCTGGTGCTGACGTGCACCATGGCCGGGATGTCGTACTCGACCATCTTCTCGTAGATCGGGTACCAATGGCGGTCGCTCAGTGGCGGGCTGGTCCAGTGGCCACCTGAGGGGTCGGGGTTGAGGTTGATGGCCACGTTGCCGTACTGCTCGACGCACCTGACCAGCTCGGGGACGCAGGTTGCGGGCGCCACGCCGGGGCTCTGCGGCAACATGGCGGCGGGGATGAAGTGGTCGGGGAAGAGCCGCGCGACGCGAAAGCACAGCTCGTTGCAGATCGCGGCCCAGGTGCTGGAGACCTGGAAGTCGCCGATGTGGTGCGCCATGAAGCTGGCGCGCGGGCTGAAGATCGTGAGGTCCGAGCCGCGCTGCTTCATCAGCTTGAGCTGATTGGCCTCGATCGTCTCGCGCAGCTCGTCGTCGCTGATCTTCAGGTCGGCCACATGCGGCATCCGTGCCGGGTCCTTGATGCCGGCGATCTGTGCGTTGCGCCAGTTCTCCAGCGCCTTGGGCGCCGTGGTGTAGTGGCCGTGGATGTCGATGATCATGGTCGCCGTCTCCCGGCCGGGGCCGTCGATGGCCTCGGGATGGGCGCATTGTTGGGCAGTTTCAGGCTTGCCGCCACCTCTCTGCAGGTGGCGTGACGCCGTCTGCGGCGATCGACCTGACACGGCTGCCCGACCAGCCGCTGTAGCTGGAGTCGGCGCGCGAGCCGGTCATTCCGAGCCGACCCCATTCGATGCAGCAGCCGCGTAAACGGGCAGCGTGGACGCTCAGTGACGCGGCTCGTCAGCCGCCGGGTCGGCTTCGGCATCGGGTGGCGATTGCGCCGGCACGCGGTAGGCCTCGTTGGCCCAGGCGCCCAGGTCGACACCGCGGCAGCGTTTGCTGCAGAACGGCCGCCAGGGATTGGCTGCGCTGTGCAGGCAGGGCTGCCGACAGCTGGGGCAGGGGACCACGTGCTCGCTCGACGCCATGGTGCTTACGCGCAGAGCGTCAACTCGAACGGCACATCGGCCGCGGCCGGGCGCAGGCGCCCTTCACCATCGACGCGCATCATGCGGATCATCACCAGCAGGCGGTGGCCGCTGATTTCGGGCACCAGGCCGTTGTCGCCATCCAGACGCACGCGCAACAGGTGGAAGGTCTTGTTTTGCGGCAGGCTCTGCTGGTACTGGCCCCCAGCCGCCATCATTCGCTGCGGAGCGCCGCTGTCGCGCAGCAGATCCATCAGCGCACGCAAGGCGTCGGCCAGCGGCGCCAGCGTGCCAGCCCAGCCGCGCAGGTCGGTGCGGCGGCGCTCGGCGTCGTGCTGCTGCCAGGCGAAATAAGAGGGCAGATCGAACTCGCAGGTGCCACCCGGAATGCTGATGCGGCTGCGGATGCTCATCAACCAGTCGTTGCCCGTCAGCACCTGGCCGGCTTGCCGGACAGCTGATTCAGACCGGCGAAGGCGTGGTCGATGCGGGCGACCACCTCGTCCAGCGCGGACTCAGATATCTGCGGGTTGCCCCGGTAGCT
>JANOJJ010000709.1:0-5078 GCA_031408155.1 Rubrivivax sp. | reverse complement strand
TGGGCTACATCGAGGAGACCGGCGCTGCGCAGTACCTGCGCGACGCCAGGATCCTGACGATCTACGAAGGCACGACCGCGATCCAGGCCAACGATCTGGTGGGCCGCAAGACGGCACGCGACGGCGGCCGTGGCGCGCGCGCCATAGCAGCGCAGATCGAGCGCACCGAAGTCGCGCTGAAGGCGCGCAGCAGCGTCGCCTGCCAGGCCATGGCCAGGCGCCTGGCAGCGGGCCGCCAGGCCTTCGTCGAGGCGGTGGACTTCATCGCCGAACCGTCCAGGACCAGCCCCAACGCCACCTACGCGGGCAGCGTGCCCTATCTGATGCTGGCCGGCACGGTGGTGGCCGGCTGGCAGATGGCGCGCGCGCTGATCGCCGCCGAAGATCGGCTCGCCGCGGGCAGCGACGCCGAGTTCATGCGGGCCAAGATCACGACCTGCCACTTCTACGCCGACCACATCCTCAACAAGGCACCGAGCCTGCGCGACAGCATTGTCGACGGGGCCGAGACGGTGACCGCCCTGGCGCTGGAGTCGTTCTGATGAGCTGTCTTCCGCCCGTGCTGCAGAACCTGCCGCTGCCGATCATTGGCGCACCGCTGTTCATCATCAGCAACCCCAGGCTGGTGGTGGCGCAGTGCACCGCTGGCGTGGTGGGCAGCATGCCGTCCCTCAACGCACGTCCGGCCTCGCAACTCGACGAGTGGCTGGCCGAGATCACGGAGACGCTGGCGGCCTGGGACCGTGACCACCCGGAGCACAAGGCCGCACCGTTTGCCATCAACCAGATCGTGCACAAGAGCAACGACCGGCTCGAGCACGACATGAACGTCTGCGCTCGCTACAAGGTGCCGATCGTCATCACGTCGCTCGGCGCGCGCACGGACGTCAATGATGCCGTCCACGGCTGGGGCGGAGTGGTTCTGCATGACATCATCAACAACGGCTTCGCGCGCAAGGCGATCGACAAGGGTGCCGACGGACTGGTCGCGGTGGCTGCCGGCGCCGGCGGCCATGCCGGCGTGAAGAGCCCGTTCGCGCTGGTGCAGGAGATCCGCGAGTGGTTCGACGGTCCGATCGCGCTCAGCGGCGCCATCTCCACCGGCGACGCGGTGCTGGCCGCGCAGGCGATGGGGGCCGACTTTGCCTACATCGGCTCGGCCTTCATTGCGACCGACGAGGCGCGGGCGGCCGACGCCTACAAGGCGTGCATCGTGCAGAGCTCGAGCGACGACATCGTCTATTCGAACCTGTTCACCGGCGTGCATGGCAACTACCTCGCGCCGTCGATCCGCAATGCCGGCCTGGACCCCGACCAGCTGCCCGCCAGCGACCCGAGCAAGATGAGCTTCGGCGGCGGCGAAGGCACCAAGAAGAAGGCCTGGAAGGACATCTGGGGCTGCGGCCAGGGCATCGGAGCCGTCAAGGCCGTGTTGCCGACGGCCGATCTGATCGCACGACTGCAGCGTGAGTATCAAGCGGCTCGACAGCGCGTGCTGGGGGTTTGATCCGACCGCGACAGCGCACAGCGTTGTTGACCCCTGCCGGGCTGGCTTCGAGCTCGCAGTCGCAGCCCCGGCCGGCAGCGATCCAGCGGCGCGCCAGCGCAAGGGCCGCGGCCGCGGGCAGCCACGGCAGCCAGCACCGTGGGTCGGCGAGCACGCCGCAGCGGTAGCGATCGGCGGGCTCGGCCCATTGCAGGGCCGAGCAACTGCCCTGTCGCCGCCTGGACAGCCATTGCCCGAGTGGGCAGGGCTGACAGGTGCAGCAGACCCCGCAGCCGTTGCAGACCGCGCCCAGGGCTGGCTTGGCCGGAGCCGTGGCTTGCAGCAGGATCACACGCTGTCGCATCGTGTCCACAGTACCTGAGGGCCAGACGCAGCGTCAGCAGAACACAAGGTCTCGTGCCGTCCAATTCGAACTCGACGGCACAAGCGTCGATGCTAAAGTCGCGCCCTTCGGAACAAATGGTCCTTCCCCGTCCCCTTGCTGGGCTCGAGACAACAGCAAGGCGGGTCGCAATCCGCCAACCGGTGAAGCCGGGGCCGCGGAAGGTGTAGCAACCCATCGAAGCCTTGCATACCGAGGCGAAAAGGTGAGCGAAAGATGATGCAGCACTACAGGTCCAACTCCTACCTGTTCGGGGGCAATGCCCCTTATGTCGAGGAACTGTACGAGGCCTACCTCGACAACCCCGGCAGCGTGCCCGACACCTGGCGCACGTACTTCGACAACCTGCAGCACGTTCCCGCGGCTGACGGCACCGATAACCGCGATGTCGCGCATGCTCCGGTGATCGAGTCCTTTGCCCAGCGCGCCAAGGCCAACGCATTCGCGCTCAAGGCCAGCGAGGCCGATCTGGCCGTCGCACGCAAGCAGGTCCATGTCCAGAGTCTGATCGCGGCCTACCGCTTCCTGGGCAGCCGGTGGGCCGACCTCGACCCGCTCAAGCGCACCGAGCGTGCGCGGATCCCCGAACTCGAACCGGTGTTCTACGACCTGAGCGAGTCCGACATGGACATCACGTTCTCGGCCGCGAACACCTATTTCGGCACGGCCGAGAACATGACCCTACGCGAGGTCCTGCAAGCCTTGCGCGAGACCTACTGCGGCACCGTCGGCGCAGAGTTCATGCATTGCACCGATCCCGCCGAGAAGCGCTGGTGGCAGGAGCGACTGGAGTCGATCCGCAGCAAGCCCACCTTCTCCGCCGGCGAGAAGATGCACATCCTCGACCGCCTGACCGCCGCCGAGGGCCTGGAGCGCTACCTGCACACCAAGTACGTCGGCCAGAAGCGCTTCTCGCTCGAAGGTGGCGAGAGTTTCATCGCCAGCATGGACGAGGTGGTGCAGCGTGCCGGCGTGCATGGCGTGCAGGAGATCGTGATCGGCATGGCTCACCGCGGCCGGCTGAACGTGCTGGTCAACACCCTGGGCAAGATGCCAAAGGACCTGTTTGCCGAGTTCGACCACACCGCACCCGAAGCGCTGCCGTCGGGGGACGTCAAGTATCACCAGGGCTTCTCGAGCGACATCTCCACCGATGGCGGACCCGTCCACCTGAGCCTGGCCTTCAACCCCAGCCACCTCGAGATCGTCAACCCGGTGGTCGAGGGTTCGGTCAAGGCGCGCATGGACCGCCGCGGCGACAAGGTCGGCGCCCAGGTGCTCCCGGTGCTGGTGCACGGGGACGCGGCCTTTGCCGGCCAGGGCGTCGTGATGGAGACGCTGGCACTGGCGCAGACGCGCGGCTACTACACCGGCGGCACGGTGCACCTGGTCATCAACAACCAGATCGGCTTCACCACCAGCGACCCGCGCGACAGCCGCTCCACGCTGTACTGCACCGACGTCGTCAAGATGGTCGAGGCCCCGGTGCTGCACGTCAACGGCGACGACCCCGAAGCGGTGGTCCTGTGCACCCAGTTGGCGATGGACTACCGCCAGCAGTTCAAGAAGGACGTGGTAGTCGACATCATCTGCTTCCGCTAGCTCGGCCACAACGAACAGGACACACCCAGCCTGACCCAGCCGCTGATGTACAAGAAGATCGGCCAGCATCCGGGCACGCGTCGGCTTTACGGCGAGAAGCTGGTGGCCCAAGGCCTGCTGCCGGCCGAGGGCCCGGACCAGATGGTCAAGGCCCTGCGCGCGGCCTTCGATGCTGGCAAGCACACCGCTGACCCGGTGCTGACCAACTTCAAGAGCAAGTACGCGGTCGACTGGGCGCCGTTCCTCGGCAAGAAGTGGACTGACGCGGCCGACACCGCGCTGCCATTGGCCGAGATCAAGCGCCTGGCCGAGCGCATCACCACCATCCCGGGCAACTTCAAGGTCCATCCGTTGGTCGAAAAGGTGATCGCCGACCGTGCCGCCATGGGCCGCGGCGAGATCAACGTCGACTGGGGCATGGGCGAGCACCTGGCCTACGCCTCGCTGGTGGCCAGCGGCTACGGCGTGCGCCTGTCGGGCGAGGACTGCGGGCGCGGCACCTTCGTCCACCGCCACGCCGTGCTGCACGACCAGAACCGCGAGAAGTGGGACATCGGCATCTACGTGCCGCTCGAGCACGTGGCCGAGAACCAGGCGCCCTTCGTCGTCATCGACTCGATCCTGTCGGAAGAGGCGGTGCTCGGCTTCGAGTACGGCTACGCCAGCGCCGAGCCCAACACGCTGATCATCTGGGAAGCGCAGTTCGGCGACTTCGTCAACGGGGCGCAGGTCGTGATCGATCAGTTCATCGCCAGCGGCGAAGTGAAATGGGGCCGCGTCAACGGCCTGACGCTGATGCTGCCGCATGGCTACGAAGGGCAGGGCCCCGAGCACAGTTCGGCGCGCCTCGAGCGCTTCATGCAGCTGGCAGCCGACAACAACATGCAGGTCGTGCAGCCGACGTCGGCCAGCCAGATCTTCCACCTGCTGCGCCGCCAGGTGGTGCGCCAGTTCCGCAAGCCGCTGATCATCTTCACGCCCAAGTCACTGCTGCGCAACAAGGACGCGACCTCGCTGCTGTCCGACTTCACCAAGGGCGAGTTCAAGACCGTGATCGGCCCGATGCGCAGCGAGGTCGAGCCCGACAAGGTCAAGCGCGTGATCGCCTGCTCGGGCAAGGTCGCCTATGACCTGATCAGGAAGCGCGACGAGAAGAAGGCCTGGGACGTGGCCATCGTGCGCGTGGAGCAGCTCTACCCGTTCCCGCACAAAGCTTTCGCCGCCGAGATGAAGCGCTTCCCGAACGCCACCGACATCGTGTGGTGTCAGGACGAGCCGCAGAACCAGGGCGCTTGGTTCTTTGTGCAGCACTACGTGCACGAGAACATGCTCGAGGGTCAGAAGCTCGGCTACGCCGGGCGCCCCGCGTCGGCATCGCCGGCGGTGGGCTATTCACACCTGCACCAGGAGCAGCAGAAGGCCTTGCTCGAGCAGGCCTTCGGCAAGCTCAAGGGCTTCATCCTCACGAAATAAACCCACCCCCGAAGCGCCTTCGGCGCCTCCCCCTCAAGGGGGCGCCGCTGGCGGACCGGCAGAGCCGGATCCGCGGCGGCCACTGGATGGCGTTACCTCTCATCGAAAAGAAAC
>JANOJJ010000669.1:0-5362 GCA_031408155.1 Rubrivivax sp. | reverse complement strand
CGCGCCGCCGCACCTCGGGCGGCAGCGCGCCGTAGATCACCGACACCGGGTGCCCGCCGGCGGCAATGCGGTCGCGCAGCATCAGCACGTCGCGGCGGCTGAAAGCAACCACCGCGTCACCGAGCTTGAGCGATGCAATCGGCACCGGCCGCCCGAGCAGCGCCACATGCTGCATGCGCTCGAAGCGGCGCACCGTGCAGCGTTCGCCGCACAGGCCGAGCAGGTTCTCGATTGCCGGCACCGCGTAGTCGCTGCAGATGATGATCACCTCGTTGGCCGGCACCGCCACGATGGCCTGCGTCCAGGCCCAGCCACGCGAGTTGTCGAAGATCATCTGCGCTTCGTCGATCACGGCGACGTCGATCGCCTGCCGCGTATTGACCATCTCGATCGTGCTCGAGACCACGCGTGCCTCGGCCGCCGGCACGTTCTCTTCGCCGGTCAGCAGCGAACAGGGCACGCCGCGCGCGGCCAGGCGGTCGCGCCCTTCCAGCGCCAGCAGCCGCAGCGGCGCCAGGTAGGCGCCGTCCAGCGCTTGCGCCAGGCGCTCGAAGGCGGCGTGGGTCTTGCCGCTGTTGGGCGGGCCGACGTAGAGCGTGACGCTGCGCTGCAGCCGGCGCGCGGTCTCGAAGGTGTCGGGGTAGCCCTGGAAGGCCAGTTCCTGGTTCAGGTCGTCGAGCGTGTCGAGTTCGGCGGCGCGGTTTTCCCAGCGGTCTTGCGCGCGCGTGCAGCCCGACTTGAAATCCGCCAGCGCGCGCGGGCTGGCGCATTCGGCCTGCAGGCGCGGCAGCAACGTGTCGAGGCGCTGCGGCTTGTATTCGCGGCTGCGCTCGAGCAGGACGTTCAGATGCGCCGCCAGCTCGGCGGCCTCCGGGTAGGCCGGCGCCGGCCCCAGCGCCTGCAGCAACGCGGCGCTGTCGCCGTCGCGATAGAAAGCCCAGATCGGCGCGTCGTCCAGCGTCATGCGGAACTGCACTGGCACGCGCCAGCCGGGTTGCGCCAGCGCCAACTCGTGGCTGACCAGGCGCAGCCACTGGCCGGCGTGGCGCGTCAGCCCCAGGCCTTCGAGTGTTGCGCTGCGCTCGAGCATCAGCGCACGCGCGGTCGCTGCGCTGCCCACGGCGTCGAGGTGGGCCAGCGCGCCGTCGATCAGCTGCGGCGCGATCCAGCGGCTGGGCCTGGAGCCGGCGGCCGGCTTTTGCAGCAGCACGAGGCCGAGCTTGTCGAGCTGCGCCTCGAAGCCCGGACTGCCTTCAGCCAGGTAGTCGGCGGGCTTGACCACTTGCGGCAGGCAGTGTGTCGCCTGGCGGATGCGCGCCAACTGCTCGGCGCCGATGTGGGCCGGCACCCGCTCGGCGTGGCGCGGGTTGGGCAGGTTGAAGGGGTTGGGCATGCAAGGCGAAGTATCGGCGCGGGCGGGGTTGCTGGCACGGCGTCCCGATAATCGCGCATGAACCCTGCTTCAACCGCCAACCCGTCGGCGACCGACTTCGCAAACCTGCCGCTGCCGCCGGCCACGCTGGACAACCTGCAGCGCCTGGGTTACCTGGCGATGACGCCGATCCAGGCCGCCAGCCTGCCGCTGGCGCTGGCCGGGCACGACCTGATCGCGCAGGCCAAGACCGGCAGCGGCAAGACGGCGGCCTTTGCGCTGGCCTTGCTGGCCAACCTGAATCCGCGCCGTTTTGCGGTGCAGGCGCTGGTGCTGTGCCCGACGCGTGAGCTGGCCGAGCAGGTGACGCAGGAAGTGCGCCGGCTGGCGCGTGCCGACGACAATCTGAAGGTGCTGACGCTGTGCGGTGGCGCCACCATGCGAGCGCAACTGGCCAGCCTCGACCATGGCGCGCATGTCGTGGTCGGCACGCCGGGCCGCATCATGGATCACCTCGAACGTGCCAGCCTGCGCCTGGACGCGCTCAACACGCTGGTGCTGGACGAAGCCGATCGCATGCTCGACATGGGCTTCTTCGACGACATCAAGACTGTCGTCAAGCAGTGCCCGGCGCAGCGGCAGACGCTGCTGTTCTCGGCCACCTATCCCGAAGGCATCGCCAAGCTCAGCGCGGCCTTCATGCGCACGCCCAGGGAAGTCAAGCTGTTGGCTGCTCCGGCGGCGACGCAGATCCGCCAGCGCTTTTACGAGGTGCGCGAGGACGAACGCCTGCACGCCGTGTCGCTGCTGCTCGAGCATTACCGGCCGGTCAGCTCGCTGGCCTTCTGCAACACCAAGCAGCAATGCCGCGATTTGTTGCAGGTGCTGCGCGCGCAGGGCTATGCGGCGCTCGAACTGCACGGCGAGCTCGAGCAGCGCGAACGTGACCAGGTGATGGTGCGTTTCGCCAACCGCAGCTGCAGCGTGCTGGTGGCCACCGACATCGCCGCGCGCGGGCTCGACATCGACCAGCTGGAGGCCGTGATCAATGTCGACATCACACCCGACAGCGCGACCCACACCCACCGCATCGGCCGCACCGGCCGTGTCGACCAGGCCGGCTGGGCCTTCAGTCTGGCCAGTCTGGACGAGATGGGGCGGGTCGGCCAGATCGAGCAGGCGCTGCGCTTCACGTCGCAGTGGCATCCGTTGAGCGAGCTCACGCGCAGCAGCAGCGAGCCGTTGCGCCCGCCGATGGCCACGATCCAGATCCTGGGCGGCCGCAAGGAGAAAATCCGCGCCGGTGACGTACTGGGTGCGCTGACGAAGGACCTCGGCTTTGCCGGCACCCGGATCGGCAAGATCAACGTCAACGAGTTCTCCACCTACGTGGCGGTGGAACGCGAGATCGCGCCCCAGGTGCAGCAGCGCCTGTCGGGCGCCAAGGTCAAGGGGCGAAGCGTGAAGGTGCGGCTGCTCGAAGCCGACTAGGCGTGCTCGGCGTCCCGCCGGGAGCGCTCCCTACAATGTGGCGATGTCTGCATTCGATGTCTGCGTTAGAGGCTCGGGGCCCGTGGCGATGGCCAGCGCGCTGGCCTTGTCGCGCCTGGGGCTGTCGATCGCGTGGACCGGGCGGCGTGCCAGCGGCTCGACGCCCGACGTGCGGACCTATGCGCTGAACGCGGCGTCGACTCGCCTGCTGGCCAGCCTGAAGGTCTGGGACAGCCTGCCCGCCGATGCACGCACGGCCGTGCTGGACATGCGCATCGAAGGCGACGCTCATGGCGCGGCGGCCCATTTCTCGGCCTGGGCCGTGGGCGCCGAACAACTGGCCTGGATCGTCGATGCCGCCGAGCTCGAATCGGCCCTGGCCGCTGCGCTGCGCTATGCCCCGCATGTGAGCGCCGTGGCCGACGGCGCTGATGCCGCGCTGCAGGTGCTGGCCGAAGGCCGTGCATCGGCCGTGCGCGAGCAACTGGGCGTGCAGATGCCGCTGCAGCCGTACGGCCAGCGCGGCCTGGCCGCGCGGCTGGTGGCCGACGCCGCGCACGCCGGCCTGGCGCGGCAGTGGTTCCGTTCGCCCGACGTGCTGGCCCTGCTGCCCTTCGACCGGCCGCATGGCGGCCGATCCTACGGATTGGTGTGGTCGCTGCCTGACGAGCGTGCGGCCGAACTGCAGCAAGCCGACGGCAGATTGTTCGAAGCCGCACTGGCCGACGCCACCGGCGGCGGCGCCGGTACCTTGCGCCTGGCCAGTGAGCGCGCCAGTTGGCCGCTGGCGCTGGCCCACGCCGACCCGGTGTGCGGCCCCGGCTGGGTGCTGGTGGGCGACGCGGCACATCTGGTTCACCCGTTGGCCGGACAGGGACTCAACCTGGGCCTGGCCGACGTGGTCGAGCTGGCCGCGCAGATCAAGGCGCGCGAGGCCTGGCGTCCACTGGGCGACGAGAAGCTGTTGCGCCGCTATGCCCGTGCGCGCGCCTTGCCGACCCGGATGATGGGCCTGCTGACCGACGGCTTGCTGCAGCTGTTTTCACAGCCCCACCCGCTGGCCAGGGAACTCCGCAACCGCGGTCTGACTCTGGTTGAACACCTGCCGTCGCTCAAGCGGCTGCTGGTGCGCCAGGCGATGGATGCCTGACCCCGATTGCAGTGACTTGAAGGACTTCGCCATGACCCGTTCGTCGATCTCCCGGCTGGCCTGTGCCGGCCTGCTGGCGCTGGCCTGCGCGGCACCGGTCCTGGCGCAGGAGGCTCTGCTGCGCAAGGTGCTGCCCGAGCGCATCCCCAACTTGCCCAAGATCGACGAGGTCAGCAAGTCGCCGATCCCGGGTCTGTACGAGATCCGCATCGGCACCGACATCTATTACGCCGACGAAAAGGGCGACTACCTGGTGCAGGGTTCGATCATCGACACGCGCACCCGCACCAACCTGACCGATGCGCGCATCGACAAGCTGACCGCGGTCGACTTCGCGTCGCTGCCGATCAAGGACGCGGTGGTCTACAAGCAGGGCAGCGGCGCACGCAAGATGGCGGTCTTCGTCGACCCCAACTGCGGCTACTGCAAGCGCTTCGAGCGCGATCTGCTGACGGTGAAGGACGTGACGATCTACACCTTCATCTACCCGATCCTGGGACCGGACTCGAGCAACAAGTCGCGCGACATCGGGTGCTCGAAGGACGCGGCCAAGGCCTGGCGCGCCTGGATGATCGATGGCACCACCCCGGCCAAGATCATGGCCGCCTGCGACACCGCAGCGCTCGACCGCAACATCGAGTTCGGGCGCAAGTACCGGGTGCAGGGTACGCCGGCCGTGTTCTTCGAGGACGGCACGCGCAAGCCGGGCGCGCTGAGCGCGGCCGAGGTCGACAAGCTGCTGACCGCCGCGCGCAAGAGCTAGGCCCGGCGCCGGATCGTGCGCGCCCCGGCGGCGACAATCAACGCCATGCAGCCAACGATCGCCGTCGCCGGCTCGATTGCCGTCCAGCAACCCCCGGCCTGGGCCTTGCGCCTGGGCTACGCCGCGCTGCTGCCCTTCGTCAGCGGGGCGCTCCACTGGGGCGTGGCGATGCGGGAGGCGGCAGCGCCGCCGTCGTTGTTCAGCTCGGGCGTGCTGCCCTCGTTCGCGGCCTGGGTCGCGCTGAAGATGCCGCCCAGCGCCGGCCTGGTGATCCATGACGCCATTCTGATCATGTGTTATGACGTCGACCGGCTGGTCTACCCGCGGCATGGCATGGCGCATTGGCTCACCTTGCGCTTGCGGCTGAGCATGGTGGCAGCGCTGAGCTGCTTCCTCGGCGCTGCCGGCACCTGAAGCCGACCATTGACACGACACGGGGCCGCACGCTGGCTGCTGCACGCTGGGCCGCGCCCCCGAAGGCAGGCCGCAGCGCTGCTGTTGCTGGTGGTGGTGGCGATCATGCATGCCTGGCTCGGCAGCTGGGTCGCCGACAGCGCGTTCGACCTGGGTGCCGGCGCTGCGGCCA
>JANOJJ010000654.1:0-2868 GCA_031408155.1 Rubrivivax sp. | reverse complement strand
GGTCGCTCGAGCCCGACGCGGCCGGCTCGGCGCTGCTGTCGGTGACGCTGGTGCCGGTACTGATGCTGCTGTTCGTTCGCGGCAAGATCATGCCGGAGGCGAAGAACCCGGTGAATCGCTTCCTGATCTGGGTCTACCGCCCGATCATCGAAGCCGTCATGCGCTGGAAGAAGCTGACCATCGCGCTGGCACTGATCGCGATGGGCTTGAGCTGGTACCCGGCGTCCCAGCTCGGCAGCGAGTTCATGCCCACGCTCAACGAGGGCACGCTGCTGTACATGCCGGCGTCGCTGCCGGGCATGTCGATCACCAAGGCCGCCGAGGTGCTGCAGACGCAGGACAAGATCATCAAGAGCTTCCCTGAAGTGAGCTCGGTCTACGGCAAGGCCGGCCGCGCAAACACCGCCACCGATCCGGCACCGACCGAAATGTTCGAGACCGTGATCAACCTCAAGCCGCAGGACGAGTGGCGCGCCGGCATGACGACCGACAAGCTGATCGCCGAGATGGACCAGGCGCTGCAGTTCCCGGGCGTCTCCAACGCCTGGACGATGCCGATCAAGGCCCGCATCGACATGTTGTCGACCGGCATCCGCACGCCGATCGGGATCAAGGTCTTCGGCAAGGACCTGGGCGAAATGGAGAAGCTCGCCAAGCAGATCGAAGCCGTGGTCAAGACCGTACCCGGCACCACCTCGGCGTTCGCCGAGCGCCTGACCGGCGGCAGCTACCTCAACATCGAGCCCGATCGGATCGCGCTCGCCCGCTACGGTTTGTCGGTCGGCGAATTGCTGGACGTGATCGGCACCGCGCTCGGCGGCGAGATGGTGACCACCACCGTCGAAGGCCGCGAGCGTTTCGGCGTGACGGTGCGCTACCCGCGCGAGCTGCGCGGCAACCCCGAGCAGATCGAGCGCGAGGTGCTGGTGCCGATCATGGGCGGCGCGATGGTGCCGCTGGGCCAGGTGGCCAAGGTGGTGGTCGCGCGCGGCACCCCGGGCATCCGGACCGAGAACGCGCTGCTGTCGGCCTACATCTTCGTCGACATCCGCGGCCGCGACATCGGCTCCTACGTGGCCGATGCGCGCAAGGCGGTGGCCGACCAGGTCAAGTTCCCGGCCGGCTACTACATCACCTGGAGTGGCCAGTTCGAGTACATGGAGCGCGCCGTCGAGAAGATGAAGATCGTCATCCCGGTGACGCTGCTGACGATCTTCCTGCTGCTGTACCTGAACTTCCGCCGTATTGCCGAAACGATCATCGTCATGCTCTCGGTGCCGTTCGCGCTGGTCGGTGGCGTGTGGTTGATGTGGTGGCTCGACTACAACCTGTCGGTGGCCGTCGCAGTCGGTTTCATTGCGCTGGCGGGCGTGGCCGCCGAGACCGGCGTCGTGATGCTGATCTACCTCGACCACGCCTGGGAAGCGGCCCGACAGCGTTGCCGCGCAGAGGGCCGTGAACCCGGTGCTGCGGATCTTTATGGCGCCGTGATGGAAGGCGCGGTCGAGCGCGTGCGGCCGAAGATGATGACGGTGGTCGCGATCATGGCCGGCCTGCTGCCCATCATGTGGGGCAGCGGCACCGGCTCCGAGGTGATGAGCCGCATCGCGGCACCGATGGTCGGCGGCATGATCTCGTCGACCATATTGACACTGGGCGTGATCCCGGCGCTGTACGCGCTGGTCAAGCAGTGGCAGTTGAAGCGCAGCGCCCACCCTGAAGGTGGCGCGCCTGCCGACGCGGTTCCCCCCATCCCCCTGCAACCGATCACAACCTCGTGAGGATCTGAACATGAATCGACGCCACTTCTTCCTGAGTGCCGGTGCGCTCGCCGCGATCTCGGCGCACCCTGCGCTTGCAGCAGCATCCGCGCCCGAAGTGCAGGTCTACAAGAGCCCGACCTGCGGCTGCTGCGGGGCCTGGGTCGAGCACATGCGGGCCGCGGGCTTCACGCTCAAGGTGACCGAGGTCAGCGACACCACGGCCGTCCGCAAACGCCTGGGCATGCCCGACCGTTACGCCAGTTGCCACACCGCAAGCGCAGGCGGTTATGTGCTCGAGGGGCACGTGCCGGCAGCGGAGGTCAAGCGCCTGCTGGCGACCAGACCGAAGGCCATTGGCCTGGCCGCACCCGGGATGCCGGCGGCCTCACCGGGCATGGATGTCCCAGGACGCAAGGATCCGTATGACGTGCTGCTGGTCGGCACCGACGGGCAGTCCATGGTCTTCGCGACCTACCCCAAGCCCGGGCGGGGCTGAATCCTGCCGTTGGCGACGGGCCATCGGCCTCTCACACGGGAGCTTTGATGAACGCTGCATGGGCAATAACGAGCAAGGCGATCGACGAGCGCCGGCGGATGCTGCTGCTGGGGGCCGCGGGCGCGACGGTCGCGCCGATCGCCGGCTGCGGGGGCGGTGGCACCTCCTCCATGATGGGACCGGCCGACACGACGACGCTGACCGACCCTGCGCCAGCCTCGGGCACCGAACGCAGCCTGCCCCTCATTGCACAGGACTTGGGGGTGTCCGACGGCAATGGCGGGCGGCAGTTCTCGTTGGTCGCTCGCCGCGGCAGCGCGCAGATCCTGAGCGGCATCAACACCCCCACGCTGGGCTACAACGGCGCGCTGCTGGGGCCAGCATTGCGACTGCGCAGCGGCCAGCGGACCACGATCATGGTTCGCAATGACCTCGATGAGGTCACGACCGCTCACTGGCATGGCCTGGTGGTGCCGCCGAATGTCGACGGCGGTCCCCACCAGGCCATAAAACCGGCTGCCGTATGGGCGCCGAGCTTCACGGTGGCCAACCCGGCATCCACCTGCTGGTTCCATCCGCATGTCCATGGGTCGACCGGTCGGCAGATGG
>JANOJJ010000653.1:0-4165 GCA_031408155.1 Rubrivivax sp. | reverse complement strand
CACCACACGGGCCACCTCGATGGCGTCGGCAGGCAGCGGCGGTGCGTCGTCTTCGGCGGACGAAGCCACCGGGGCACCAAGCCCCGACGGCAGGGGAGGCGTCATGCGGCGCTCCCCGTCAGCGTCAGGCCGCCTTCTTGGCCTGGTCGACCAGGCGGGCCACGGTGGGCGACACTTGCGCGCCGACGCCAGCCCAGTAGGTCACGCGGTCGAGCGCCAGGCGCAGCGGCTGTTCGCCACCCGCAGCCATCGGGTTGTAGAAACCCAGGCGCTCGATGAACCGGCCGTCACGACGCTCGCGCGAGTCGGCCACCACCACGTTGTAGAAAGGGCGCTTCTTGGCGCCGCCACGAGCCAGTCGGATCACGACCATGTTCAGTACATCCTCTAGTCTGTAGCGACCGCCGCGCCAGGGGACACGCACAGGCTGGCAATCGGGTCAGGATCGCGGCACCACCTTGGCGGCAAACCGCAATCCCTGGGCTTGGAGGCACCGTAGATACGCCACATCGTGGCCAGTGCCGGGAAACCGCGCATTATAAACTGGTCATGACACCCGTTTGCCAGCGCTCTTTCAACCACCAGATGACGAACTATCGGTCCAAGACCTTTGCCACCTGGATCGCCCTGGTCGGCGGCACGCTCGGGCTGCACCGGCTCTACTTGCACGGCAGTCGCGACGTGCTGGCCTGGCTGCACTCGCTGCCGTCCGTGCTCGGGCTGGTGGGCGTGATCCGGATGCGTGAACTGGGCCAGGACGACCGCATGGCCTGGTTGCTGATTCCGCTGCTGGGGCTGATGCTGTCGATCACGATGCTTGCCGCGATCCGCTATGGCCTGACACCAGACCACCAGTGGGACGCCCAGTACAACCCCGGACTGCCCGGTCTGCGCACCGGCTGGGCGCCGGTGCTCGGCGTGATCGTTGCGCTGCTGGTCGGCAGCATCGTGCTGATGGGTACGGTAGCCTTCGGCGGCCAGAAGTTCTTCGAGTGGCAGTTGCAGGGTGCGCGCGCCTGGTCAGAACAGCAACAGACTCAGGCCATAACAAACGGCCGCCATGAAGGCCGTGGCCGGAATGGTGACGATCCAGGCCAGCACGATGTTGCCGGCCAGACCCCAGCGCACCGCCGACGCATTGCGCACCGAACCGACGCCGAAGATCGCGCCGGTGATGGTGTGCGTGGTCGACACCGGCACGCCCAGTCCGGTGGCCACGAAGAGCGTGATCGCGCCACCCGTCTCGGCGCAGAAGCCCCCCACCGGCTTGAGCTTGGTGATGCGTTGACCCATCGTCTTGACGATCCGCCAGCCGCCAAACAACGTGCCCAGGCCGATGGCGATGTAGCAGCACCAGATCACCCAGTACGGTGGCGCGGTGGCGCTGACACTGGTAATGCCGGACGAAATCAGCAGCAGCCAGATGATGCCAATCGTCTTCTGCGCGTCGTTGCCGCCGTGCCCGAGCGAATACAGCCCGGCCGACACCAGTTGCAGCCGGCGGAACCAGTTGTCCACGTGCAGCGGCGAGCTGCGCCGGCAGACCCAGGCCACCGCCACCATCATCAGCGCGCCGAGCAAGAAGCCCATGACCGGTGAAACGAAAATGAACAGCACCGTCTTCAGCACGCCCGAGGCCACCAGCGGCCCGGTGCCGGCCTTGGCCACGGTGGCGCCGACGATGCCCCCGATCAGCGCGTGCGAACTGCTCGACGGGATGCCGTACCACCAGGTGATGACGTTCCAGGCGATGGCGCCGATCAGGGCGCCGAAGATCACGTGCTGGTCAACGATGCCCGGGTCGACGATGCCCTTGCCCACGGTGGCCGCCACCTTGAGCTGAAAGACGAACAGGGCCGCCACGTTGAAGAAGGCGGCGAAGGCCACCGCGTGATGGGGTTTGAGCACACCGGTCGAGACCACCGTCGCGATTGAGTTGGCCGCGTCGTGAAAGCCATTCATGAAGTCGAACAGCAACGCCAGCACGACCAGCATCACGACGACCCACATCGCGGCCGAGATCGTTTCCATCGTTGGTGTGTCCGGTTGCGGGCGCAGGGCGTGCGACGACGGCAGCGCTCAGGAGTTCTCGAGAACCACGCCTTCGATCAGATTCGCCACGTCCTCGCAGCGGTCGGAGATGGACTCCAGGTGCTCGTAGATCGCCTTCAACTTGATCAGCTCGCGCGTGTCCTGCTCCTCGCGGAACAGGCGCGACATGGCGCCGCGCATCACGCGGTCGGCGTCGCTCTCGAGGCGGTCGATCTCCTCACAGGTCTTGAGGGCCGACTCGGCCACCTGGCTGTTGGACAGCCGAGGCAGCAGGGTCAGCGCGTGCTGCACGCGTTCGCAGCAGCGCACCGAGATCTCGGTCAGGCGCAGCACGTCTTCGCCGATGCGTTGCACGTCGTACAGCGACATCACCTCGCTCGAGTCCTGCAGCAGGTCGAGGATGTCGTCCATCGCGTTGATCAGGCCGTGGATCTGCTCGCGGTCGATCGGCGTGATGAAGGTTCGGTGCAGCAGCCGGTTCACCTCGGCGGTGATCTTGTCGGCCGCGCGCTCGGCGGCATCGACCTCGGCTGCGTACTTCTCGCGCAGCGTGCGGTCGTTGTAGTTCTGCACCATGGCCAGGAACGAGCGCGCCCCGACGGCGATGTAGTTGCCGTGCTCGTTGAAGAGCTCGAAGAAGTTGCCTTCCTTGGGCAACAGCCTTCCGAAAACCATGGCGGCACCTTTGCGCACTGCGGGCGATGGACCAAGGGCTCGGGGAAAGCCCACCCGCGTTGTGATCGATCCGTCACCGAATCGTCATCACGTCGTGATGGAGCGGGATTGTAGGCGCCTGGCCTGCCCCGACCCTCAAACGACAGGGTCTGCGCCGGTTGCCGGCGCAGCACTGTCGGCAGCCGGTTTGCGGCGGCGGCGGCGGCGGCGCTTGGCCGGAGCGTAACTGCCGGCTTCGCCGGCCTCGGGCAGCTCGTCAGCGGAGGCAGCGGCGGTCTCGGGCTCTCCAGCGCCTGCGGCTGCAGAGGTGCGCCGGGGCGACGTCGCGCGCTTGGGGCCCTGCATTTCACGCAGTGCCTGCACCAGCGCTTCGCGCTCGTCGTCGTCGCCGAGGTGGTAGTCCTCCCACCAATCGGCAAGGTCGGGGTCGACCTCGCCGACATCGGCGCGCAGGCGCAGGAAGTCGTAGCCGGCCCGAAACCGCGCCTGCGCGGCCAACGACTGCGCCGAGCTGGCGGTGCGACGCTCGAAACGCGGCTGCATCTGCCAGATCTCGCGCATGTCGCCGGCCAGCTTGCCGCGGCCGGAAATGTCGCCGATGCGGGCATCGAATACCGCATCGATGGCCTGCTGCAGCGCCGGGAACGGCATTTCGCCAGCAGCGCGCAAGTCGGTCCAGCGTCCCTGCACGTCGTGCCACAGCATGCAGGCCAGCATGAAGCTCGGCGCCACCGCGCGGCCCTCTTCGACGCGGCGGTCGGTATCGGCCAGGGCCAGGTCGACGAAGCGCTGGCGCAACGGGTGCGGCCTATCGGCGTGCAGCACCGCATCGAGCACTGGAAACAGGCCACGGTCCAGCCCCTGCTTGCGCAACTCGTCGATGCTGCGCAGCGCATGGCCGGTCTGCAGCAGCTTGATCACCTCGTCGAACAGGCGCGACGGCGGCACGTTGGCCAGCAACGCGGCCATCTCCCGCACGGGCGCGCGCGTGGCCGGTTCGAGTTCGAAGCCGAGCTTGGCCGCGAAGCGAACCACGCGCACGATGCGCACCGGGTCTTCGCGGTAGCGCGTGGCCGGGTCACCAATCATGCGCAGCACGCGCGAGCGCGCATCGGCCAGGCCACCGTGGTAGTCGACCACGATTTGCGTGATCGGGTCGTAGTACATCGCGTTGACCGTGAAGTCGCGGCGCGCCGCGTCCTCGATCTGCGGTCGCGCAGCTTTCGCGCAATATAGTCCTTTTCAAATGCATTGCGGGCGTCTCTGAGTGAGTCATACGACTGAGTAAAGATGGGATTGGGATTGGCCGCTGGAGCTGCCGACTGGGACGCTGGCCCAACCGGACGCGCCTGTAACGAGAGGCCTGCTTGGGCCGCCTCAATAACGGGCCCTGGCACCATGATCATCAATCGCTCGATCAGGTTGCGCAGTTCACGAA
>JANOJJ010000637.1:0-2424 GCA_031408155.1 Rubrivivax sp. | reverse complement strand
GCCCCCAAAGGGTCGGCGATGCGGGTGGTTCAGGGCTGCCAGGCATCGCGCAACTCGCGCTTGAGCACCTTGCCGATGGCGCTGCGCGGCAGTTCGTCGATGATCCGCAGCGCGTGCAGGCGCTGCGTCTTGCCGACCTGGGCGTTGCACCACTGGCGCAGCGCGTCGGCCTCGTCGCCGGCACCGTCGCGCCGCACGACAAAGGCCACCGGCGTCTCGCCCCAGTCGTCGCTCGGCACACCGACCACCGCCACGTCAGCGACCGCCGGGTGTGCGCGCAATTCGGCTTCCAGGTCGCTGGGGTAGATGTTGAAGCCGCCGCTGATGATCATGTCCTTGCGCCGGTCCATCAGGATCAGGAAGCCGTCGTCGTCGAAGCGGCCGACGTCGCCGGTGCGGATGAAGCGGCGACCGTCGGCGTCGTGCCACTCGGCCTCGCGCGTCTTGGCGGGCTGGTTGTGGTATTCGTTCATCATCGCCGGCGAGCGGCCGACCACCTCGCCGATCACGTCCGCACGGCGCGGCAGTTCGTGGCCGTCCTCGTCGATCAGGCGGATATCGTGGCCTTCGGCCGGCTGGCCCACGGTGTGCAGCTTGCCCGGGTGCAGGTGGCAGTACAGGATGCAGCTGCCGCCGCCTTCGGTCATGCCGTAGTACTCGGTCAGCCCGCCCGGCCAGCGCCGCAGCAGCTCGGCCTTGAGCTCGGCGCGGAACGGTGCGCTGGTGCAGGCCTTGAAGCGGAAGCTGCTCAGGTCATGGCGGTCGAAATCGGGCCATTGCATCAGGCGCTGGTACTGCACCGGCACCAGCATCGTGTGCGTGGCGCGGTGCTGCTCGGCCAATGCCAGGTAG
Source organism: Rubrivivax sp. (assembly GCA_031408155.1). Taxonomy (GTDB): domain Bacteria; phylum Pseudomonadota; class Gammaproteobacteria; order Burkholderiales; family Burkholderiaceae_C; genus Rubrivivax. The sequence continues at coordinate 1,572 of JANOJJ010000637.1, read as the reverse complement.
ATCGCGCAGTCGAACTTCGGCAACAGCACCAGGCAGGCGCCGCGCGCCAGCGTGGGCACCACCACCACCAGCGTGGTGTTGCTGTACAGCGGGGTGGCGATCAGCGTCACGGTGCCGGGGCCGTAGCCACCGGTCTCGGCACGCCGCACCTGGGCCCAGCGCATCAGGTGTGACTGCACGATGCCCTTGGGCGTGCCGGTGGTGCCCGACGAATAGATGATGTTGAAGGGCGAGCGCGGCTCGATGGTCACCGGCCGCGGCCGGCTGCCGGCCGCGGCCAGCCAGTCGGCCAGGCGGCTGTCGCCGTCGCTGTCATCGAGCCGGATGCGCCGAACCTGCGGACCGGTCAAGCCGGCAGCCACCGCTCGTGCAGTGGCGGCATCCATGAACAGGTGACGCGCGCCGGCATCGGCGGCCATCTCGGCGATTTGCGCCGGTGTACTGCCCGGTGCCAGCGGCGCCACCGCAAGCCCGGCGCGCAGCGCGCCCATGAAGAGCACGATGTAGGCGTTGCATGCCAGCGCGCAGATCGCGATGCTGTCGCCCGGCTTGCAGCCGTCACGCTGCAGCGACGCGGCCACGCGGTCCATCGCGGCGTCGAGCGCGGCATAGTCCAGGCGGTCGTCGCCGCTGATCACGGCGGGGTCGGCGGGCCGGGTGCGGGCCTGGCCGGCGATCAGCTCGGGCAGGGCGCTGAAGTCGGGCAGCGGGATGGAGGCGGCGTTGGCCGAGTCCGGCAGGGCTTCGGCGGTGGGCGGAACCGGGTTCATGTCGGCGTGGCGAGTCGGCGGCTGCGCATGGGCAAGCGTGTGGACGAGCGTGTGGACGATGCAGGGGCTGCAGCCGGTGCGGCTTGCAAGCCGGTGAACAAGGGCATGGCATAAAGATCGAACGCATTGTCGGCGCTGACGCCGGGCACCCAGCGCTCGATCTCGGCCACGGCGTTGATCATGCCGTTGACCAGTTGGGCCACGATCGACGGGTCGACGATGCGCAGCGAGCCATCGGCCATGCCGTCGATCACCAGCGTGGCAAATCGTTCGCCCAGGCGCTGCATGGTGCGCCGGGTGTCGCGGCGGATGGCGTCGGGCAGCGCGGTCCAGGCGGTGATGCGCAGCAGCGGCCCGTGGTCCGACAGTTGGAACGCCAGCAGCTCGCGGCAGACCTGCGCCAGCCGGGCCTGGCCGCTGCCGGCGGCGTCCAGCGCTGCGGTCTGCGCCGCACGCAGCACGCCGAAGGTGCGTTCGAAGCAGGCCGCGATCAGCTCTTCCTTGGTTTCGTGGTGGTGATAGAACGAGCCCTTGGTGAGCCCCAGCTCGGTGGCGATGCGGTCGACCGAAGCACCGTGGTAGCCCTGCTCGTTCACCAGGCGGCTGGCTGCGCGCAGGTACGAGCCGCGGCGGTGATCGTCGGCCGGCGCCGCACCGATCTGCGGCACGCGCTGCTCGGCCAGCGCGTGGCCGGGTGCAGCCAGGCCCAGCGTCAACTGTTCGGCCACGCGTTCGGCCACATCGACATAGTCGCTGGCTTCAAAGCGCGGCAGCCAGGCGCGGGCCCAGGCGGCGAGCGACA